>JAUILO010000075.1 GCA_030432775.1 Alphaproteobacteria bacterium | reverse complement strand
CCTGCGCAGCGAGATTATCGGCTTCATATTCGATGAACAAGGAAACAACGCTCCAGTTCTAACTGTAAGCGATGTCGAGCTTGATGAGGCAGAAAGCATACTGGCCTCTTCTATAATTTCTGCGGTGGATGATGATGGCCATACACTGACCTATACAATCAACGACACCAACACAGATGCAGATAGCGCCTATTTCGAACTTGATAACACCGAATTAACCGCCGGACAGGACTACACACTTACTGCAGAAGAATTTGCAACATTGCGCATTGTCGGTGGTTCCGAAAACGGAACAGATGATTTCACAATTCAAGTCAGCGATGGCGGCAGCAGTGACACAGAAACAGTGACAGTAACAACCGCAATCATCAATCTGCCGCCAACCTTAACCGGACAAGCCGCGACAATTAACAGCAACGCCACCATTCTTGCATCATCCATATTCACAGCCAATGATTCAGATACACTGACATATATGGTGTACGACAGTAACAATAATGCAAATAGCGCCTATTTCGAACTATCCGGTTCACAGCTTGACGCCAACACAATGTACACATTAAACGAAGCACAATTTACTGCGCTTAATATTGTCGGCGGTGATGATGATTTCAGTGAAAAACTATGGGTCAAAGTTTCTGACGGCACATATAACACAAGCTGGGTTAGCGCACAGGTTACAACGGCTGATGATGCAACGCCAATATTACAACTTCAAGATATAACCCTTCGTGGTGGCGCATCTGTACTGGCGTATAATTACATCAGCGCAGTTGATAGCGACACTGAAAACGAAGATTTCTCATACATCATTAATGACGGCAATGCCGATGCCAATAGTGGTTATTTTGAATTAAACGGAGTACAGCTAAACGCCGAGCAGAATTATACTTTAACGCATCTGGAGCTGTCTAATTTACACATTGTGGCCGGACAAACCAGCCAGACGGATGCACTATCCATTAGCGTTAGTGACGGCAACACAACTTCAAATGCCAGCACACTGACCTTAACAACTCAGGCGCTTCCAACCCTTACAGTCGCAGACATACAGCTTGCCTCCGGCGTCACAGCACTAGCCTCCAGCGTCATTAGCGCCAATGACACAGATGGAGACACACTAACTTATTACGTTCTAGATGCCTCAGCCAGCGCCAGTAGCGGCTATTTCGAGTTATCCAGCACCGAGCTTGCTGCAAATAACAGATACACACTTACCGCCGCCGAATTTTCAAACTTACTCATTGTCGGAGGTAGCGCCGATAGCTATGACAATTTATGGGTCAGCGTTTCCGATGGCACAAACACAACCAAATGGGAAGGCCTGCGCCTGACAACAGCCTTAAACGAAGCCCCCACATTACAAACAAACGACACCACACTTGAGAGAGGCAAAGAAATTTTCGCCAGTTCATTAATCATCGGATCTGATCCGGATGATGATAGCCTGACATACACTCTTAATGATGGGAACGCAGATGCAGGTAGCGCAACATTGCTCTATAACGGCGTCACGTTAAATGCCAATCAGGATTATTCATTCAGCGCGGCCGAATTTCAACATGTCCGAATTATATCGGGACAAAGCGCGGGGACAGATGTGATCTCTGTACAGGTTTCCGATGGCACGCTTAGCTCAGCGCTTGATAGCCTCACAATAACGACAAACGCTTTTAATAATGCACCAACAATAACCACAGCCAACATTACCATTAGTGAGGGAAGTAATTTTGACGCACTATCCGCGTTCTCCGGAATAGACGCAGACGGTGATACACTCGGTTACTGGGTATATGATTCCAGCGCAAGTGCAAGCAGTGCCTATTTCAGTCTTGATGGAAGTGAATTTGCTGCAAAACAAAACATATTTGTAGCCTCCGATGACATAGACCGACTGCTAATCATAGGCGGCAGTGCCGATGTTACAGAACGCTTCCTTGTTAGGGCTAGCGATGGCGAAAAAACCTCTGGCTGGGAACGCTTTAATGTTAAAACAGTCACTGGCGATACGATCGAAGGTGGCTCGGTAGCGGATGTCGTTTCCGGCAATGATGGCGACAACACAATATATGGTCATGATGGTGATGATGTTCTTTATGGTCTGGACGGCCTGGATAATTTGATTGGCGGCTTGGGCTCGGATACGTTTACCTTCCTTACAGATTCAGCCTTTAATGATCTGGACGTCATTCAGGATTTCAAAACATCACAAGGCGACGCTATCGATATCTCTGATCTGCTCATTGATTTTGATCCTGATCAAGATGCTATTAATGATTTTATCCAGATCACGGACAATGGCAGTGACAGCACAATTTCCATTGATGCAGATGGCGGAGCGAATAACTTCCAGGCAGTAGCCACCATTCAGGGTGCAACAGGATTAACAGACGAACAAACATTACTGGATAATGGCAATTTAATAGCCTGATCCCCCTTCCCTTAAAACCAAAACATATTATGTTTGTCTGCGTTACTTTTATAATGCAGGAGCCAGAAATGAATATCTTCGACGCCATCAAACAACGCCGCGCTATTAAACAATACGACCCTGACCACGTCATGAGTGATGATGAAATCACGCAGCTAATGGAGCTTACATTACAAGCACCAACATCATTCAACATACAGCATTGGCGTTTTGTATTGGTTCAGGATAAAGACAAGCGTAAAGAACTGCGCGAAGCGGCGTGGGATCAGGCGCAAGTTACTGATGCCTCGTTAATTTTCGTTTTAACAGCTGATGTCAAAGCATGGGAAAAAGACCCGCAGCGTTACTGGGAACATGCGCCACAGCAAACACAAGACATACTCGTGCCGATGATCAAACAATTCTACGAAGGCCGTGAATGGATACAAAGGGATGAAGTCATGCGTTCAGCCGGACTGGCGGCCCAAACAATGATGCTCACGGCCAAAGGTATGGGTTACGATTCATGCCCTATGATTGGTTTTGATCAAGATCATGTTGCAAAAATCATCAACCTGCCCGAAGACCATGCCATCTGCATGATGGTTGCCGTTGGCAAGGGAACGAAATAGGCATGGGACAAACCCGGACAACTTCCTCTAGCCGATGTTTTAGTCAAAAATAGCTTCTAGGACTTTGCAAATAATGGATTATGCTGCACCAAGATTCATCGATGGATCAAGAAGTGTTCTGGATGTCTCCTTCCAGTAATTCTTGAATTTATCCAGAATACGTTTAGCGGTATCCTCGCGGCTAAGCGCGCCTTTAAGATCAAGCACATCAATGCGGCTACTGATCCAGTCTATCGCAGCATTACGCCCGTCATCATATGAGTCCCCCTCACCTTTAGCTGGTGCTTGCATGCGCTCATACACCAATTGCCTTAGATCGGAAAAGCTGCTGACCGCGACATTTTTAGCAATTTTGTTCCAATACTCTGACACACCCAACAGCTTGGAATATCCGCCTTGTGGTTTTTGTAATGTCTGAAAATGAAGCTTTTGCGAGCCGATATAAAACTCTTCTAGTGTCTGCTCAAAACCCGCAGCAAATTTTTCATTTTTATTTTCAGGCAGCACATCTTCTTGTGCGTTCATTTCTTCTATAGTGACATGGATGCGCTCGGCTTGTTCTGGCTCATATGTGCTGACGTTAACTTTAAATGGCGGCCATACACTTTTGACCTTACCATGGGTGCGTGCAATCTTGTTCATCGGCTCACGCAATTGATCGTAAGCCGCACGCAAAAACACATATTTCACAGGCTCTGCCTCTGCACCTACATAGCCGACAAATTTCGGAGTCTTGGCCTTTTGAACCAAATCACCTTCAATTTTGGACAGAACCATATCCATGCGCACAGCAATAATACTATTGAGAAAATCTCTAATCACTGTATTCGGCGTGCGCTTCTTCGTATTGCCATTAATATCGGCACGTATATCACGTTCCTGATCTTTTTTTACAAGTACATCGCGCAACGCATCAGGCAAGGAGACCTTTTCAATAAAATCAGCAATCACCTTTTCTGTATCCATAGAAAATAGCAAATATTCCGAATCCAGCGCAGCAGATTTAAAACCCGCGTCATAATCACCAGATGTAATTGCTTTATATGTTCTGATTTCTTCCTGACCGGTTAAATCATAAACACTATGACCTTGCCGCAAACCTTTTGCTGCAGACATAGCAAGCTCCCTAAAGTAATCAAGAAACGGAATAACAGCCATTTCACTTAATGCTTCGGTCTGTTCTTTATTCATTCCGAAACCGAAAAAATCCTGCACAGCGATATGGGCATTGCGCTGTGTATCAAAGCGCAAGATACCATCAACCTTGGCAAGACCATCCTTGCGGCCCGCAGCAAAATCGCCTTCTATATCTAGAACATCTTCAGTCATATTTTTAATCTTTACGTATTTACTTTACAAATTTACATTACGGGCGCGGCCCTGATTTATATTGTTGCCAGTTCGGCCCTACGCCTTGCAAGCCGCCTTTTTCGATAACTTCCTTCTCATGCGGATCAGCAAATTCTTTAATATCCAGCATCTCGATCACCTCGGCTGCTTCCACCGTTTCGCGTTCAATCAATGCAGCAGATAATTTATGGAGCTGTTCGATGTTTTGCGGATCGCTCATCACTTCCATTGCAAATTTATAGGCATCATCTGTCAATTTCTTCACTTCGTCATCAATCGCTTTCGCGGTTTCCGATGAGCCCGTTGCAAGACCGGATTGATTACCGCCAAGATATTGATTGCCGCCATCGGCTGTATATTTGATCATGCCAAGGTCAGCCGACATACCAAGTTCTGTCACCATGCGGCGCGCCAGATTTGTCATCATCTGAATATCACCATGCGCACCAGCGGTCTTTGTGTAACTGCCATAGATAATTTCTTCGGCAATACGCCCAGCGGCAAGTACGCGAAGCTGCGTAATATATTCAGAATATTTGGGCAAAATCATACTGTCTTCATTCTGGGTAAACACAGTCAGTCCCAGCGCACGCGAGCGTGGAATAATAGTAACCTTATCCAGTTCGTTTGACTTATCGCCTTCATGCAAAGACATTAATGTGTGTCCGGCTTCATGATAGGCAATGCGTTCTTTAGCCGCATCAGACAACGCGGCAGAGCCCTTTGGTGCGCCCATTTTTTTGCGATCATGTGCTTCGTTAAAATGTGCCATTGAAATTGATTCTGCGCCCATACGCGCAGCGGTAATCGCGGCTTCATTAGCCAGATTGGCAAGATCAGCACCAGACATACCGGCTGTTCTGGCAGCAATCTTCTTAATATCGACATCAACATCCAAAATCTTATCGCGCGTATGCACCTTTAGAATATGTTCGCGTCCGGCAATATCCGGCAAACCAACTGCAACACCACGATCAAAACGTCCCGGACGTTTAATCGCCGGATCAAGAATATCCGGTCTATTAGTCGCAGCCATCACGACAATACCGCTATTTTCTTCGAACCCGTCCATTTCAACAAGCAACGCGCCAACTGTCTGCGCGCCTGCATCATTCCCCATCGCATTATTACCACGTTTTTTGGCTACACCATCGATTTCATCAATAAACACGACACAAGGAGCTTTGGCTTTGGCCTGTGCAAATAAATCCCGCACACGCGAGGCGCCAACACCAACCAGCATTTCTTCGAAATCAGAGCCTGACATCGATAAAAATGGTACGCCAGCTTCACCGGACACAGCTTTAGCCAACAAGGTTTTACCTGTACCTGGTGGCCCTTCAAGCAAAATACCTTTAGGAACTTTGCCGCCCAGTTTTCTATATTTTTCCGGATTTTTGAGGAAATCGACGACCTCCATCACCTCATCCTTGGCTTCATCAACCCCCGCAATATCATCAAATGTGACATTACTTGTTTCAATACGGATATTCCCTTTGCCCATTTTACTCAAACCGCCCATAGGGCCACCTGCGCCGCCTTGCTGGCCGCGTCGATACATCAGGAATAAAAATGTTAGAATTGCGCCGCCTATTAATAGCTGCGGTACAAAAGAATAATCAGACTTTTCTTTGAACTGCACTTCCGCATCATCGCGAAGCTCCTGAAACACAAGATCCGAGCTTGGTCCCATCGCGCTTACGGTCGGCACCTTCGTCCGGCCAGAACGCGAGCGCACAGGCGTATTACTGTCTACATCGACCGCAACTGTATTCGGGGCAGCGACTATGTTCGGGATGGATGTCCCATCATCACCGACAACATCTTCATCAACATGACTTGCCTGATCAATTATACCAACAATACGTGATTGAGATTCATTAATGGGCGTGATTTGTATCTGGTTAACCTTATCATCTTCAACCATCTGAACAAATTCAGGGTAAGAAACAGTATTGCCGCTATCACGAGCGCCACTGATCATATTAAAGCCGACAACAGCAAGCCCCACGCAAGCGGCTGCTATAAATACTTTTTTGAGGGTCGTTAATTTGCCTTTAGGCTTATCGCCTTTATCCTCACCCGCGTTCCCACGCGCAGGGGATTGGGAATTTTCGTTTCCCATGATGATACCTCTTCCTACTTGGAACCCTTAGGATTCTCTTCGTTCCTGTTCTTACTCTGCACACACCTAGCGACCTACCCAGCCATATAATTTATGCAAAGATTATTATTCTTATTTTTATTATTATGTCTTATGAGACATACCGAGGTAGCAGATTATTTCAGCACTGTCAAAAATTTTCCGAAAAACACCACACAGACACAGTGCTGGGTCACCTATATAGTTGCTTTTGCCTATAAATTTTGCCAAAAAATTTTTCCGGTAAATTCAGGCTACGGACTTTATCACTACCCTATTGCACTTAAACAATATCAAGCCAGCCATATTTATCTTCGGTCGAACCATCAAACAGACCAAAGAAATAGTCCTGTATTTTCTTGGTTATCATTCCGCGCTTACCTGCGCCAATCTGGCGGCCATCAATAGAGCGCACTGGCGTAACTTCGGCGGCAGTTCCTGTGAAAAACACTTCATCCGCCAAATATAAAAACTCTCTGGATAATGTTTGTTCACAAACTTCAATGCCAAGATCACCCGCCAGCGTAATAATAGTATCACGCGTTATACCGCTTAATATTGATGAGGCTGTATGAGGGGTAAAGAGCTTACCACCCTTCACTGCAAATATATTCTCGCCCGCTCCCTCGCTAAGCGTTCCAGCAGGCGTCAAACCGATCCCTTCGGCAAAACCACGCTTATGCGCTTCGCTGCTGATTAAAAAGCCGGATATATAATTGCCGCCAACTTTGGCAGATGTCGGCACAGTATTAGGCGCAACACGATTCCAGCTTGAAATACAGACATCAATACCGTTTTCAAGCCCTTCTTCGCCAAGATACGCGCCCCACGGAAATGCCGCCACAACAGTTTCAATCGGCACATCTTCAGGTTCAGGCGCAACTTTCAAACTACCGTAACCCAAATAGGCAATCGGTCTGATATAAGCAGATTTCAAACCGTTCTTGCGCACAGTTTCGCGGCAGATCTCCGATAAATCCTTCACATTATATGGAAGTTTCACATCATAAATTTTTGCAGAATCCTCAAGACGCTGAATATGTTCTTCCAAACGGAATATAGCCGGCCCTCTATGTGTGTCATAAAGACGAATTCCTTCAAAGAAAGACGTACCATAATGCAAACCATGAACAAGAACATGTGTGGTTGCTTCCGCCCATTTTACAAATGATCCATCTTTCCAGATATATTCCGAACCTTCCATATTCACGCTCCCTTTTATCGTGCTTATTGCATATGTTTTTAATTAGACCATGTTTATAGCCGATTCAAAGGGATCACTAAAGCCCTTTTGATTATGCTTTGCACCATGCATGGAAGCGGCAATGCACAAATACCCACATCACAAGGGCATAGGTGCCACTAGTAAGATCATGATGAGATAATTAGCGCTTTGGCTTTGAAAAAGACGGCTGTGTTTTGGTGTCTAGATCTTCACGCGGCTCATGCCCCAGTACCATGCTAGCGGCATCATACATGATATGGGAATGACCATAGCGCAAAATCAGATCATCAAGCGCTTCCAAAGGCTGCCAGAACGCTGTACTGCCATCGGCGCTTAATACGACCTCATCCATCTTGCTCTCCTGCACCAGATCACTAATATCGTAATAATAAAATTTCTGAGTATAACGGTAATAGGTATCTGCATCTTCAGCATAAAGATTCATAAAGAATACTTCCGTTTTGGCCGGGCTGGACAAAGCGCTGTCATCCACCTGCATACTGGTCTCCTCTTCAAGCTCGCGGATTAAACCATCAATCTCTGTCTCCCCATCCTTAACACCACCACCAGGCAGTTCCGCACACCATTCCGTTTCCTGCGCCATTTCACGGCAAAGCTCGGCCCATGGCGGAAAGTTAAGCAATATACGTCCATGGGCTACGAACACACCGAATACGCCAAGACGCTCTTTAATCGGGAATGGTTTAATTGTGGAATCATGCTGATTACCATAGCGATCAAGGAATATCGATGAGTGCGCATCGCCTTCGGGCGGGCGGGCTGCGCCCATAAAACTTGTCTTGGAAGTCGCGTGGCTTTCTTGAGAAAATTCATCTTTATCGAGTAAATCTGTCATCAGTACATCCTTCATATATGAATATGACCTATATGATATATGCGCCTGTTATACGCCTATGCTACAAAAAGTGCAAATTTACATATATCAAGCACATACAAACCACCCCACACTCCACGACAACCCACTTAAAGATAAAAATTAATCGTGATATGATTGCGCATGATTCACAAAGAAGGTTTGGGAAAAGGATGTTTTAATGGCACAGCTTAAATCTAAGGCCGACACCAATAGCGATATATTCAGGCGTAACCATGACGCGGCAAAAGCATTACTTGATGATTTGAATACAAAGCTGGACGCAATTTCATTAGGCGGCGGCGATAAGGCCAGAGAGCGCCACACCGGCCGCGGCAAACTTTTGCCGCGTGAACGTATAGATATGTTGCTGGACCCCGGCTCACCCTTCCTCGAATTTTCCGCCCTGGCTGCCTTCGAGGTTTATGATGATAATGTACCAGCAGCAGGCATCATCACCGGCATAGGGCGCGTATCCGGACAGGAATGTGTTATCGTTTGCAATGATGCCACAGTCAAAGGCGGCACATATTATCCGTTGACCGTAAAAAAACATCTGCGCGCGCAAGAAATTGCCGAAAAAAACAATTTGCCCTGCATATATCTTGTCGATAGTGGCGGCGCGAACCTGCCCAATCAGGATGAAGTTTTCCCAGACCGTGATCATTTCGGACGCATATTTTTTAATCAAGCCAATATGTCAGCCAAAGGCATTCCGCAAATTGCCGTTGTGATGGGTTCATGTACGGCTGGCGGTGCATATGTTCCGGCCATGTCTGATGAAAGTATTATTGTCAAAGAACAAGGAACAATATTTCTAGCTGGCCCGCCTCTTGTGAAAGCAGCAACAGGCGAAGAAGTAACTGCCGAAGACCTTGGCGGCGGTGATGTGCATACACGTATTTCCGGTGTCGCCGATCATCTGGCAGAAAATGACGAACACGCCCTTGATCTTGCCCGCAGATCCATTGCCCATTTAAACCGTAATAAGCCGGTACAGCTTCGCATGCAACAAACAATGGATCCTGCATATCCGGTTGAAGAAATATATGGGTTGATACCACCAGACCTTAAAACGCCGATGGATGCACATGAAATTATTGCGCGTATCGTAGATGGCAGTGAATTCGAAGAATTTAAAAAGCGTTACGGCACCACCATAGTCACAGGCTTTGCCCATATTTACGGAATGCCTGTCGGCATCATTGCAAATAACGGTGTGCTTTTTTCAGAAAGCGCATTAAAAGCAGCGCATTTTGTCGAACTATGTAACCAGCGCAAAATTCCACTCGTTTTCTTACAAAATATCACCGGATTTATGGTGGGCAGAAAATATGAAAGCGGCGGCATTGCAAAAGATGGCGCGAAGCTGGTCACCGCTGTGTCCTGTGCGCAGGTGCCAAAACTAACGGTTATTATGGGCGGTTCTTTCGGCGCGGGCAATTACGGCATGTGTGGCCGCGCGTTTGATCCGCGCTTTATGTGGATGTGGCCCAATGCCCGTATTTCTGTCATGGGCGGCGAACAAGCTGCAGGCGTTCTAGCCACTGTGACACGCATGAAGATGGAGCGTGATGGTAAGGAATGGCCACAAGACGAAGAAGAGAAATTTAAAGATCCCATTCGCCAGCAATATGAAAGCGAAGGCCATCCTTATTATGCTTCGGCGCGCTTATGGGATGACGGGGTAATTGATCCGGTTGACACCAGAAAAATACTAGGACTTGGTTTATCCGCAGCGCTAAACGCGCCTATTCAAGATACCAAATACGGCGTCTTTAGAATGTGATTAACGGCTCAATTTCCGGCCGGTATACAGATTGTAATAAATATCATTGCCATAGTGATTAAAGGCATAAAAGCGCTGCTTGCCTTCAACTTCAAGCCCTGCCTCTTCCAGCGCGTCCTCGATCACATCATCATCATGTCTGATACAGGAGTAATCCATCGGAGAATCTGCATACACAGTAAATGAAAATGCACCTGATGGACGCAAAACACGTCCCATTTCATGAATAACCTTACGCGGCTTATTGATCAATTCGAACACACCGGAGGACACAACAGCATCAAAACTTTCATCTTCGCACGGTATGCCATTCTTTTCAAAATTGGCGTTGACCATTTCATCAACGACCTTTTTCTTGCGGCATTCTTCAAGCATCCCGCTAGAGACATCAATACCTGTGATATGAATATCCGGATTAGCACGCTTAAACTCAGCGCTTAACAATCCCGTACCAACGCCAAGATCAAGAAGTTTTGTTCCCTTACGCTGAAGGTCATAACTGCCGGACAACACATTGAAAAGCTTGCGCGGGCCATTCCACTTATTACGACGGAAATCAGCATCGTAATGATCTGCCCATGCATTATAAGCCTTACGGATATATCGCCCACTGAAAACTTTCATCAATAACCCCATTTTTAGAATGGAGTGTTCTAGCACCAACAGCGCGTTTATGTCAAACAATATGGAATTTTGCCTGTTATGTTATACACACACGTATTATTATATTGGCAGATTCCGATGATGCGGATCACGTGCCAGTCCTCATACTGGCGATATATTCCTATATTAACACCTATCAGATCGAGCAAGAATATGAGCGAACAAGACACAGTCCTTTTGAATATTAAAGACAATATCGCGACGATTACCCTCAATAAACCAGACGTACACAACGCCTTTGACGAACATGTTATCCAATATATTTCAAACACACTGGATAAGTTGTATAATACTGACAATCTGGTTGCTTGCGTACTCCAAAGCACAGGAAATAGCTTTTCCGCAGGAGCAGATCTTGGCTGGATGAAACGTGCTGCTGATTTCACAAAAGATAAAAACAGACAAGACGCCCTGGCACTGGCACATATGTTAAAAAAACTCGACGAACTTCCTGTTGTTACTATTGCATGCGTGCAAGGTGCAGCCATGGGCGGCGGACTGGGTCTGGTTTCGTGCTGTGACATTGTAATCGCTCAAGAGAAAGCCTTTTTCGCTCTATCCGAAGTCAAGCTCGGCTTAATACCCGCAACCATCGCCCCTTATGTGTTACGCGCAATTGGTCAAAGACAAGCCAGACGATATTTCCAGACAGGCGAAAGATTTAACAGCATGAAAGCAAGCCAGATAGGCCTTGTACACGAAATCGCGAATGATGAAAAACATATGAGTGAAATCCTCAATCAAATTATAGAGCAAATACAATCAAACGGCCCGCAATCTATGCGCAGTGCAAAACAACTATGTCTTGATCTGGAAGGCAAAACAGTTACAGATGAAGTAATGAACGACACGGCGCAGCGCATAGCAGATGCCAGAGCAACAGACGAGGCCAAACAACGTCTCGACAATTTTCTGAATAGGAAAACTTCTAGATAAATAGATA
>JAUILO010000074.1 GCA_030432775.1 Alphaproteobacteria bacterium | reverse complement strand
ACCGATAAATCCGGATAATGATCTTTTAACAATGTGGCCATTTCCATGCGCTGCTCTATAGAGGCATAGCTATCGGCATCTTTAAAGCGGTTCTGGGAAAACATCATCCATATACTGTCCACACCAAGACTATGCGTGATATGTTCCAGCATAGCGAAATGTCCTTCATGTGGTGGATTAAACGAACCGCCAAAAAGCGCCACCCGCTTTTTAGGCTCACCATTTTGCCCCGAGGAAGAGCTTTGAAAATGTTTGCGTGAACTATCCATATCTATATCCAAACACGAACATTAAACATAAACAGTCCGGAATCAAAGCAGATTTATGTCTAATTTTTTATTGACCTGCCAGATGCTATTTTCTATAAGTCCTTATACATAATTACTAGAACAAGGTGTCCTAATGAAGGTATTACTGGGGAATAGTCTATCATCAGACTTAAGAGGGTTCTTCAAACAAGCTGCGGTAGATGGCCTTATAGAGGTTGTAGAAGGTCGCATGAGCCGCTACATCAACACCGCCGCCTTCGCAGAAGATATTGGCGATGTGAACGGCGAACCCGTCGTTATCGTCCAGTCCGCAGGCCCCTCAGGTACAAACACAACCAATGATTACGCCATGCAACTGGCATTTGCCATTGATGCCCTAAAGAACGAAGCCAATGCAGGCCCTGTCTGGGTTATCATGCCGCATTTCTGTTATGACCGCCAGGATAAGTCACGCCCCGGACATAATGACGGCATTGGCGCCAGAGCATTTTCCCAGATGTTAAAAGCTGTGGGTGCTGAAGGATTCTCGGTTATTGAGGCACACTCAGAAAAAGCAATGAATTTTGTCCGCGATGCGTTTGGTGATGCCAATGTCTACAACCTAGACCCAAGCGAACTTTATGTGGAGATTTTGAAAGAACGTGGCATGGAAAATGCCGAAGTCATTGGCCCTGACAAGGGATCTGACCCGCGCGCAGATCATTTACAAAAACTACTTAATGGTAACGATGTCCACGCAAGACTACGTAAGCATCGCTCTGCAGATGTCAGTCAGGATACAGAATTTGACGGCATGGAAGGCGATATATCCGGCAAAGATGTAGTCATGGTTGATGATGTCTGTGATTCAGGCGGAACATTTGCCAATGCAGGTAAGCACGCGAAAACAGAAGGTGGCGCAAAATCCGTATCTGCTCTTGTCGCCGCAGGCACATTTGCCAATGATGGCCTCAAACGCGTTTATGAGGCCAAAACAAAAGGCGAACAGGCAGCTCCGGTATTTGACAAGATCATGGTGCTGGATACGGTTGATACCTCTGGCCGCCTTGCCGAGCTTGAACGTGAATATCCGGATGCAAAAGATCGCGTGGAAATACTTAGCCCCGGCTCATTGCTTTTAGGACATATTACAAATGACATTGCAAACCATCCGGCGATGAAACTCAAAAAATAATACAAACAACAAGAAGAAAATCCGAACAGACTGGTCTAAAATCATGACATATACAAAACCATTTTTTATTTGGGACAATAGAAAGTCCGATGTCGTTGATTACGCCAACATGCTGATGCAACATTTCGGTAAAATCGCTAAAAAGGATGCCGATGTTATTATTTCTGTTGGTGGCGACGGCAACTTGCTGGATTCTATCGACCAATCCATGGGAACGGGGCTGGCGGTATATGGTATCACACCGCCAGACAGCACAAGCAGCGCCGGATTTTTAACGGACCATGACGTCAGAACCCCCGAAGACCTGCAGCAGCGTCTTGATCAAGCCTATAAAACTGCCCTCCCAGCGCTAAAGGGCACTGTAAAATTTCAGGACGGCACGGTTATCGAACAAGCCACCTATAGCGATATCACCCTGAAGGCTGTTTCACTTGAACGTTTGCAAGCCGCCGTTATCGATATCAGAACCGAATTTAACAGCAGCTCAGGCAAATCCGTCAGTGATACATTACGCTTTGCCGGTGATGGCATCGTGTTCTCAACCCCGATTGCATCAACCGGTTATAATGCCTCAAATGGCGGCGCTATTATGGATCTGACATATCCTGGAATCGCGCTAAGCGGAATTTCGCCATACGCGCCAAAAACAATGCGCTCCAACACAGCTGTATTTTCACCTGATACACAATTTCATGTTGTTCCGCCCGCATCATCACTGGACAAGCGCGCCCTGGCTGTGCTTATTGGTGGCACACATGATTTATTATCAGCCGAAAAACAAGGAAGCCCGATTACAGAGCTGCACGTCGAACGTGTTCCCGATATGGACGGCACATTACTAACATCCAAACACCCGACAATTCTGGTGTTTAACGCGTTAAGGCCTAAATAATAAGCCAATAAGACGCATACAATAAAACAGAGCAATTACTACAAATATATTTTTGAATAGACTTTCCGAAGGAGAGAAGACTTATGAGTGCTAAATACCCTGATTTTGACGGTTTTTATGAAGAGCCACTAGCAAAGCACAGCCCCTTATGGGCTGATCAATATGCCTACACAATGGCACAGGCATTCTTCACCCATGGCAAACATGACGTCAACACGACATTCCACGCCTATATCCGTAAAAACCCGTTTGATGGCGCGTTTTTGGTAACAGGTGGCCAGAACATTATTTTTGAATGGCTCAAGGATAACTGGAAACTGGATGAGCGCGATATCGAAGTACTCAAAACAGAACAAGTACTAAACCCAACAACAGGCAAGATGGAACGCCTGTTCACAGATGACTTCATCGACATGTTAGTCAATACACCTTTGAAACTAACGATTGATGCCATGCCAGAAGGCGAGCTGGCTTTCCCTGACGAACCAATCTTCCGTGTCCATGGACCGCTGTGGCAATGTTTACTTGTCGAAGCAGCCATACTGAACGTCACAAACTCCCAGTCACTTTTTGCAACACTGGCCTCCCGTATTGTCGAAGTTACCAATGACGACAACAGTGAGAAACTCAAAAAAGTTTTGGAACTGGGTTTGCGACGCGCACAAGCAATTGGAGGATTAGAGCCAACACGTGGCGCCTATCTTGGCGGTATTGACGGTACATCCAACATGCTGGCGAAAAAGCATTACAGCATCCCAAGCTCAGGCACTATGGCACATGCCTTTATCATGATGTACGAAAACGAACTGGAAGCTTTCGAAGAATACGCAGAAGCCATGCCTTCAAACGGTATCTTCCTTGTTGATACATATAATACGCTTGAAGGTGTTAAAAACGCGATTACGGCCTGTCAGAAAATCGGCGCGCCTATGAAGGGTATACGTCTTGATTCAGGTGATTTGACTTACCTGTCAATCGAAGCCCGTAAACTTCTTGATGAAGCCGGTTTCACAGATGCACTTATTGCCGCATCCAATGATCTGGATGAAAAGAAAATCGCCGATATGAAAGCAGAAGGCTGTAAAATTGATATTTGGGGTCTTGGTACACATCTTGTAACATCAAAATCACAACCCGCACTTGGCGGCGTATACAAATTGGGCGCAGTGTTTGATGGCGATCTATCCCAATCCGAGATTGATGCCATCCGTAAAGAAGCAAAAGCAGGCGCGCCACTCAGCAACCCTGACTATGTCCGCAACGTCATCAAAATGTCTGGCGATGCGATCAAGGTCACCATTCCGGGCGAACTTGATGTTCTGCGCTACGTTTTCCAAGAGGCCGGCCAGCCACCGCGCTTTGACGGCGATACAATCGTCGCCGTTGCCAGCAAGGAACAACTCGTTGATGATGTCGCATCACCAACCAAAAAAGTTCTGGCCGATCAAATTGTCTCTGTGCGCAAGGCTGATGATACATTTGCCAAAGCCTTTGAACCAGGCACACCAGCCTATAGACCGCTAGTGCGTACATTTAACGAAGGTGTCATGGTTATACCGCTTGAAACTGTGCATAAAGGCCGTGAACGCGCCGCACAGCAACTTGAAATGCTTGATCCAGCGCATAAGCGTTTGAACAACCCGCACGAATATGTTGTCGGTATTGATGATCAATTATTTGATCAACGTCATAGCATGATGAGAAATCTGCGCATGACACATAATGCCGTCACCCCGCGGGCGCCTAAAGTATAACTGAGCAAACCCATAATAAAGAAATATCAGGAGACTAAAGAAATGAACTTACCAAAAGCACCAGCAGATGCCGCGTTAATTAACGTCGACATGACAAAGGATTTTCTTCCGGGTGGCGCGCTTGCTGCCGAAGACGGGCTGGAAATTATTCCTGTCATTAACTGGCTTGGCGATATGTTTGAAACTCGCGTATGGACAAAAGAAGAGCATGACGAACATCATGATTTCTTCGCCAGTTCACATGAGGGCAAAACAGCCATGGTCGATACGGTTGAAACCGAATACGGCACACAGTATCTATGGCCTGATCACTGTGTAATCGGCAGCGAAGGAACAGAGTTCCACGAAGACCTGAATGTGGGCGAAGATGACATGATCGTCATCAAAGGTACCGATAAAACCATTCACGCGTTTTCTGCGTTCTTGATGGATGATCGTAAAACAGTCATTACATATCCGGACGGCAAAACAATGGCAGAAAAACTCGAAGAAGCCGGCGTAACAAAAGTATTTGTCACCGGCCTTTTGAAAGATTTCTGTGCTGGTCTGACCGCTGTTGACGCTGCCAGAGCCGGTTTTGAGACATATTTCGTTGAAGATGCGTCAAAATCTTTGGGACTACCTACCGAAAACGGCCTGACCACAATTGATGTGATCGAAGATCTGTTCGAAGAAGCCGGTGTCAAAGTTATTGATTCATCACAAGTTCCCGGCATTCTAGCGTCAATGTCTCCGGCAACGCCGGGTTTTAACAAGGGTTTTAAACCAAGTTAGTAAAACAGGAAATTACATGTCATGACGGCTGTCCAGAAATTATCCGCACGGGTCACGCAAGGCGCTCTGAACCAGACCGCACTTGACTGGCCGCGCAATATGGGCAGCCATTACAGCCTGATTGATATCGCCCACGCACAGGGGTCTGATATTGTACTCGCGCCCGAATTAAGCGCCACCGCATATGAAGTCAATGATGATTTCCAGCGCACAGACAACACCCGCATATACGAAGCGCTCAGCAATATAGCCGCATATGCCAACGCCATAGATCCGGATATGATTATCTCTATCGGTCATCCTTGGAGACTGCAACTGCGCAAGGAATTCGAAAGTGCCTCCGCTGATCCTGACCTTATCAAAAACCCGCTTTATGACCGTATGAACCTGCCATTTAATGTGCAGACATTAATTTCCGACGGTAAAATTATCAGCATGACAGCCAAAGCTAATTTGTTTAATGACGAACGTGGCTATGAAAAGCGCTATTTCAACGAATGGAGCTTTGGTGCCGCCGAACAAGTCGCAAAGCTGATGGGTGTTGAAAGCACCTATGGCACAATTCCCGTTTCCATGCCTGATGGACGTATTATTCCGTTTGGCCGCCCGATTGTGTATGTGACTGATAGAAACGGCAATAACTACGTCCATGCACAGGCTATATGTGAAGAAAAATGGGTCGCAACAAAATTCGATGGTGCGCCTGGCGATGATACGCGCTATGAGCAATTCAATATCATCCCGTCTATTTCGCGCTATTTGGGAACAACCAAAGGACTATTCCTTGAAATTGCAAATGCGAGCCCGCCATCACGCGGTAAACAAACAAAACATATGCACCTGAACGATCTGGCATCCAATTATGCTGATATCGTTGTCGACACCGATGGGCTTGGCACAAGCGGCGCATCCTTTGCACAATTTGGCCACCGTTTGATATCGCAAAACGGCAAAACAATCTCTGCGGGGAACCGTATGGAATTTTCGCAGGTATCAACAACGACTTCGACAGTAAAACTACATAAAGCCGATCCGTCACTGGAAAAGCTGGCACATGCCACCATTACGCGCAACTTCAAAGCGCCAAAAGCCAAACAGGATGCGAAGCTAACCTGGAATATCAAAGATAGCAAAGGTCAGTGGGACAACCCGACAAACCCAGATCAATGGAAAGAAGAGCGCCTCCGCAATCAAGCCCTCTGGATGTTTGATTATATGCGCAAGACAAAATCAAAAGGCATTGCCGAAGCATTAAGCGGAGGCAAGGATTCATCATTCAACTGTGCGATGGTACGGGTGATGGTTGAACTGGCGATGAACGATCTTGGCGTTGAAGGCTTTTGCAAAGAAATGAGCCACCTGCCCTATATCGACAAAATTATGGATGCCTACCGAAATGGCGGCAAGGAGGCTGCGGTCAAAGCATGTATGTCCGATATGCTTACCACGGTTTATATGGGTACAAATAACAGCTCATTCGAAACATGGTATGCGGCAAAAACCCTTATTGATGGTGGAGAGTTCGAAGATAACGGCGATCAATTCGAAGGTATTGGCGGTAAGTTCCTCGAAAGAAATGTACAAGACCTTGTGACAAATTGCGCTATGACTTTCGGTATTGAAAACACATCGAAAATTCCTTTGGAACGCAGAACCGAGATATTCGAAGAACTGGCGAAATTTGTTCATGCCTCCCCATATGATTATAGCCCCGCACAAATGAAAACATGGGCGCAGACAATACAAAAAGACTTCCCCGAAGTTCTGACGTTAACCTCGGCTGCACTTCCCGGTCAGGGCATTGCTTACGAAAACTTTCAAGCCCGTATCCGCGAAGTACTGATTATGGCCGTTGCCAATGTTGAAAGCAAAATGGCCGTCGCCAACCCTAACCTTGATGAAGCTTACGGCGCATATGCCACCTTTGGCGGTGATCTGCATAGCGGTACAGTCAACTGGAACGCAGGTCTTCACAAAGAAGATCAGGAAGCGCTAATGGATTACCTTGAGGAAAAAGGCGTGCAGGGCGTAATGGATCGCATTGTTTCACTAGCACCGGCCAATAACAACAAACCAACCGCAGAGCTACAGCCAAAAAAAGACGGTAAGGTCGTGCAAAACGACGAAGACGCGCTGCAAGGCACATTCCCGCAAAAAGCCATATTAGCAAGATTACGCCATCATACAAAAATCGACACAGATGGTAACGGACAACGCTGGATGAACGCAGGCGAGTTATTTAAAGCAGCACAAAAAGACCCGCATTTCAGCGCGCTTAATGATAACCAGATGTTTAATGCAGTGACCAATTTCTATTCAAGATGGGAAGGTCCTGCCCAGCATAAAATTCACGCAACACCTATTGCGCAATCTTTCGGCGAAAGCGTTGATCACCAAACATCACTGCGCACACCGAATTTAAGCGGCGGCAGCCGTGATGAAATCACAATGCTAGGTGTGGAGCTGTTATTTGACTGGGCTGATCAAGACCAGATAACCTGGAGCGCAGACACATACGATATGGCGCGCAATCGCGCATGGCAGGATGATAGTTTTATCAATACATTCTATAACAAAATATGGAATCGTGACGAAGCCATACAAGGTATGAATTATAATTTACGCGGTCTGTATACAGAATTACAAGATGAAGGCTGGGATAATACATTCCCTGCACTTGATGATGACCACCCCATTCAAGTTATTCGCAGAGCAAACCACGCACCGAAATAAAAACGCGAGAGTAAACAATGCAACGAAAAAAGATTTTTGTAATTACAGATGCCGGGCGTGATCACGATGATGAACTTGCTTTTACGGTACTGGCCGGACTTCAAAAATCAGGTTTATGCGAGGTGGTCGGGGCAATTGCGAATTTGCATCCGGTTCAAGAACGCGCTCAGCTGGTTAAAGGTGCATTTGCGGCCATGGGGATTGATGTGCCCGTTGCAAAAGGAATACCGGGCGAACCGGGTTATACCCCCAAACCCTATGAACTAAATGCCCCTTACATGGCCACTGCCAAAGAAATAGAGGCTGACGGTCAAGACCTACTCCACCGTGTTTTCACCCAAGCACAAAAAGACGGAGAACAAATCACATTACTGCTGATCTCCGGCATGATGGATGCCAATGAATTTATTCTATCCAATGAAGAACTGTCAAAACAAGTGCTAAACGATGTTGTCATTATGGGCGGCGTACAGGTCGAAGACGGCAAAACGCCGGTAAAAGAAGATGGTTTTTACATACCGGACAACGCCTATAATAATTGCGTCGATCTTGCCCCTCATGATATCGAACAAAAACGGGAGACCGGCCCTGCGGCGCAGAGCCTATACAGAAAACTGCAAGAACTTGAAATCCCGACAACCGTACTCACCCGTCACGCCGCTTACGCAGCCTATGTCACGCCGGATTATTACAAGGATCTTGCCGCAACAGACCACCCGGTCGCAGTGCGCCTGTACGAAGATCAAAAAGCCGCAACAGATAATTTATGGGGCAATGTTAAAGCCGGGCAAACCCAGCGCCGCTTATCCAAAGACTGGCTTCTTGCCAGCTATGCCGTTGATCATGACACAACAAAAAAACACATCGATGAAACCGGAAGTCCTTGGCCACATGTCAAATCGCACCCCTATGATGCGCTAGCCGCACTTGCCGCCGTAGTGCCAGCCGACCAAAGATTATTCAGCCCCGGTTATTATCTAGGGCCAAACGACCCCTATCTTACCGTGATCGGTATGGATAAAGACAACCATGGCATATACAATATGGAACGCGTGCATGATTTACTACGGCAGCTTCCTGTTGTTGGCTTTGATCAACTTATTCCGCCACTTCAATACCCGCCATCGCTAAACCATCTTGAAGATGATTTAGCAAAAGCACCCGATACGGATATCACAGAGCTTGCAAACCGCCTGATTAACGGAGCAATTCGGTTTGATCTGGATAAAACGAAAACACTCGGCTTGAACTTCAGGTATAAAGGGAAAGAGAGAAACATTGCTTTTCCGGAAAGCTTTACAACCGAAGAAGTCGGCAAAGCGTCTTACGCAGACCCGCTCACCTTCCCGCTTAACGAAGGCGAAAAATGGAATGAAGGTCGCCGTCAAACTGCATCCGGTGTTGCATATAAAGTCATCTATGACGGACGCAAAGACGGCTTGTCACAAGATGAATACGAAGCCCTGCCCGATCATAAGAAAACCGCGACGGCCCACAATCCCTATATGAACACCGGGATAGATGGACGGGGATGCCTCGGACAAAATGGTCCCAACCACGCCGTTGATAATGGTATGATTGTAATCAAAGACGATGAAAACGGTACACCCGCAATTTATGCACTAGGCATATTGCGCAAATATGATGGCAACGCTCCCGCATTTTCAGGCGGCTTTGCCAAATTCAGAGTAGATGAAAACGGCAAGCAGGTGTTTGACAAAGAGGCCGTTATCGATACACAGCTCGAAGAACTATTCGAAGAAATGATTAGCGGCTCTGTTGAACTACTGCCGGAATATCAATCCCAGTTACCGCTAAAGCTTGCGCTTGAAACCCAAAACCGCGCCTTGAGCGTTCAAAATCCGCGTTTACCGCATAAGCTGCTGAGCGAAGATGAAATAAAACATCTGGAAACAGAAATTATCACTGGATTAAAGCTACAACAGGTCAAAGATAAAGATCCAGCCTTTATACAAAGACTGCGCGACGTTGTTGCCAAAGGCCAGGAATGTTTTGCGGGTCCTGTTTTGAACGACAATCGCAATACAAACAACGCATGGATTGAAACACGTCTATCATGGTTTATGATGGATGATGATATCTGGGAACAGGTCAAAGGGGACAACCCTGTCTTTGATTATAAGTTTTCTGCCGGGGACGATGCCAGTGGCGTTGTTTATCATAAGCTGGACGCAAACTTATTAGAAGCCGCCTATGCCAGCCACGGCCCGATGTTTGCCTTCATGGCCGCTTCATTCATTCTGGACGCCCAAGACAAGGGAATAAAGCTTGATCCGTCAATTATTGTGCAAATAAACACAATGGCAGACTTCCTTGAACAACGGGAATGCGAGACACCGCAAATGCAAGCGAAAATAAAGGCACGGCTATAAACCTATATCAGCAGGCGATTCAAACATAAATACCGCAATAAATTTGACATTATCCACAAAACCTGTCACTACTGCGCCAAGTTTGATTATTACTCTCTATGAGATAGAGCTTACAGAAAAAAATCCGCGCTGAATGTAACGATACGTGAACGTCTTAAAACTCACCCCTTTTTCAATAAAGTTCAAAAATTATAGTGCAAGTGCCTACTCAGGCTTCAATGCGCGGTATGATACTCCGCATTTGTACAACAAAACGACTAAAGGAAATTATTATGTCTACAGGTACAGTTAAATGGTTTAACGACCAAAAAGGTTATGGTTTTATTGAAAAAGACGGCGGCGGAGAAGATGTATTTGTACACATTTCTGCAGTTGAAAAAGCTGGTATGCACACATTACGTGAAGGCCAAAAACTAAGCTTTGAAATTCAGAAAGACCCTAAAAAGAACAAAGAAAGCGCAGCTAACCTGCAAGAAGCAGCCTAGTCGCCTCATTATAAATAATGTTATGTACAGGAACATCCAGCCAAATGACTGGGTGTTTCTGTCTTTAAATTGCGTAACCACGAAAGCAAATAAAAATGGAAAACTTTGAAAGTTTTGACCTATGTGATGATCTTAAAAAATCATTAGAACAAATGAATTACTCAGAGCCTACTCCCGTCCAGAGCGAAGCGATACCGCTAGCATTGGAAGGTAGAGATATTTTAGGCTCAGCCCAAACAGGTACCGGCAAAACAGCCGCATTCAGCATTCCCCTAGTTGAGACATTAATGCGCTCACCAAGCGAATGTGGTTTGATCCTGACTCCAACCCGCGAACTGGCCAAACAGGTGATGGAAGTGATCCACCAGCTGCTCGGTCGTAACAGCGGCATAAACACAGCCTTTATCATTGGCGGCGAGCCAATGCATAAGCAATTCGCCCAGCTTAAAAAGAATCCACGTATTATTGTAGGCACACCGGGTCGTATCAACGACCATCTGGATCGTGGCTCTATGGATCTTAGCAATACAGGTTTCCTCGTTCTTGATGAAACTGACCGTATGCTCGATATGGGTTTTGGCATTCAGCTTGATAGAATTGTTGAATTCCTGCCGGAAGAGCGCCAGACACTGATGTTCTCAGCAACTCTGCCTGACGGCATTATCTCACTATCTAGAAAATACATGAACAATCCGGAGCGTATTGCCGTTGGTGCGACAAATGTTGTTGCGCAAAATATCCAGCAAGACATTATCCGCATTGATCAGGACAAAAAATATCACGAACTGACAGAACAACTGAGCAAACGTGACGGTACCGTCATTATCTTCGTTAAAACAAAACATGGCGCAGATAGAATGTCTAAAAACCTAAGACGTGACGGCTTTACAGCCGACGCTCTTCATGGCGACCTACGCCAGAATAAACGCGATAAAGTAATGAGAAATTACCGCAACCAGAACTTCCGTATTCTTGTTGCAACAGACATCGCAGCGCGTGGTCTTGATGTTCCGCATATTGAACACGTTATTAACTATGATCTTCCGCAAGTTGCCGAAGATTATATTCACCGCATGGGGCGTACAGCACGTGCCGGCGCAGAAGGTTCAGCTCTATGCTTTATTTCACCGCAAGATAGCCGCAAATGGCATGCCATTGAATGTTTGCTCTACCCGGATGCAGTCTCACACGGTGCGCCAATGCCTAAAAAAGGCAACAAATCACGCCGCAAAGCCTTTAAAGGCGGTTCTGACAGCCAGCGTGACGGCAGAAGAAAAGAAGGCGGCAAGAAAGACTGGTCTGGCAAAGGCGCAAGTGGCAAGGGCTCTTTTGGTAAAACCAAACCACGCAGGGCTTACGGCGAAAAATCAGATCGCTATGGTTCTGACAAACAAGAATCAGACGCACAGCGCTTCTCTAACTCTAAGCCGGGCGGTGCAAAACCATACAGAGCAAGCGCTGATAAGCAGAGGTCAGAAGGCTCAAAATCCAGTGACTTCAAATCCAGTGACTTTAGATATGACAAGCCGAGATCAGATAAACCAAGATCTGATCGCCATCGCTCGGACAAACCATATTCCGATCGTTCAGGTTCAGATCGCCCAAGAAGATCAAATGATGAGCCTAGATCAAGAGATGATAAGCCTTACAAAGGCAAATCCGGTGGATTTAAGTCTGATCGTCCAAGATCAAATGATGAACCTAGATCAAGAGATGACAAGCCTTACAGAAGTAAATCCGGTGGATTTAAGTCTGATCGCCCAAGATCAAATGATGCGCCTAGATCAAGAGATGACAAGCCTTACAGAAGTA
>JAUILO010000073.1 GCA_030432775.1 Alphaproteobacteria bacterium | reverse complement strand
TGGCGATTTTCTTGTCTTCGTCATAATAGGTTTGGTGAATGACAAAGCCAACATCTTCGGCACAAGTTTTGAATGTCTGCTCGGATGGCAGGTAGGAGTTAATTGTACTGTTGCGGAATGTATCGCTTAGGCTAAATTCTTTGCCGCCAATTGTGACTTCACGTGTGCCTGTGAATTTTGGCTGTGCCATGTGCGCAATCACGCGGTCGCCATTGCCAAGATCTATACATGTTGGAACGTGTTCGAATAGGTCTTTTAAATTCAGGCCTTCTTCGGTTCCAGGTAGCTGTGAAGCAAGTTCAAGGGCGTTAATCGCAAAATCGTGGTTCGGGCCATCATTGTATGATGCGATAACAGCAGCGCTATCCGGGTTGATGTGCTGTGTTACAAGCGCCCAGTTTCTAGTGTTTTTTCCAAATTGTGAGCTGAATTTTGTCAGGCGTCTTTTCAATTCGTCTTTGGGGAATTGATTAAAGTCAGGGCCTGAAATGTTGAACAATGTACCGCCCAGCTCCATGCCGAAGGCATTTTGATTGCTTCTTGTGCCATTACCCGGTGCTTCGAAATCAAAATTAATCTCGGTGATGGTCAGATCCGGACGGAAATGCTCGATATGTTCTCTGGCTTTTGTTGTAAATTCTTCGGATAGATCGAATAACAATACATGTTGTAGTTTACCGTTTAGCGCGCCAACAAGTGGAACGATTTTCTCACCAGTACCGGTACCTCTAACGAATAGAGTGCTAACACCGCCACATTGTTCGACGTGATCAGAAATGTCTCCGGCTCTTTTAAATAAAACCGGTTGCTCAACTTGTGTCAGGTAATAACTACTGTTCTGGTTTGTCGCCGCACGAACAAGGTTTTCCCATTTGTCGTCGTTTACATATGACCATTTATCAAGAATACCATTTTGGCGGCCTTCCAGAAAAGCTTCTAGATCGCTGAGGTAGCTTGTATGCTCGTTTGATGAAAGAATTCTACTCATTTATTTTTTTACTTTAAGTTTTTCAATGTTATTTGGTTCGATCGCAATATTCCACATCGCTGTGAATTGCTTGCGATATGCTGCTGCCACAGCCGGGTAGTCAAGCAACATGATAACCGGTTCATTTTCTAGCAAAATAATCGCTAGTTGTTTGTCAAAGGTATAAAATGGCACAGCAGAATATAAATCTTCCGGAAGCCATCTATATTGTACATATTCAGATGCGCTGTAATCCGTATCGCCTTCTTTAAGCAAAACCTTAAAAGACAGATCATCAACTTTTGACATGCGCTCCATATGTTTTTTCGCACTATCACCAGCCCATTTGATAAATTTCTTTTCCTGTACGTTACAAGCGTAAATTTCTTCGTTGCCGTGTTTGACGCTGTTGTATACATGATCGAAGAATTCCACGAAGCCATCTTGTCCGTGGAATGTTCTGACTTCACCTGTGCGAAGACGAACGCCCTCTGACCCTATGAACTCAACGCCATCAGTTTCAAAAGCTTTACGTATAGTTGCCAGTGTGCTTGCGCGTGGGCTGGTTTGTCCGTTTTCAATGCTACCAATCGATGTAGCTGAAATGCCGGTTCTGTCTGCCAGATCAGTCTGGTTCCAGTTTAATAATCCCCGAGCCGCACGTATTTGCGCCGTAGTAATTGCCATGCCTTGCTGTTCCCTCTGTGTAAGCTTGTTCTATAATTCTTATTATGGTTTTTGGTTAAAAAACAAGTTTTACTTAATTCAGTGGCTACTTTTTAACTTAAAACGGTCTTTCAATGCAAACAAAAAAAGAAAAATCTTTTTTCATAAAAATGTTGACAGGAGTTTTAAATTGTGAAAAAACAAGTATTAACTTAAGGAATTACAAAGTTACGTTTCTGCATTCCCCTAGTTTATTTGTTGCTTCTCCCCGAGTAACAAAAAACGTAACGACAATAACTTGAGTTACCCCACACATACTAATTGGCCCTCCGGCATTTATGTCGGAGGGCTTTTTCTATCTTTGATTCGCTGTAATCGTTTGTTAGTAAGCTTTTACGGTTTTGTGGCGTAACTTGTTATGCAGCTTTTTCGTCACGGTCAATCAGCTCTTCACGGCGTAGTAATGCTTTCGGGTCTGCATCTCTTCCACGGAAGCGCTTATATAAAACACGTGGATGCTCGGTTCCACCTCTGGATAAAATCTCGTTCTTATAGGCTTGCGCGGCTCCTGCGTCATAAAGACCTTTTTCTTCGAATAACTCGAATGTGTCCGCATCCAGCACTTCTGCCCATTTATAGCTGTAATATCCGGCAGCATAGCCGCCAGCGAAGATATGACCAAATGATGTGGATGTCGGACCGGCCAGTCTGTCGAATAAACGGGTTTGTTGTGTGACCTCATCTTCGAATTCTTCGACCGTTTTAATGTCGTCCGGGTTTGTTGTGTGCCATTTCATATCCAAAGTGCCAAGACTGATTTGACGTAAACCTTGCCAGCCGCGCATGAAGTTCTTGGATGCGTTGAGCTTTTCAATCAAGTCCTGTGGAATTTTTTCTCCTGTTTCGTAGTGGGAGGCAAAAAGATCCAGTGTTTCTTTTGTATAAGCCCAGTTTTCCTGAAGCTGTGACGGTAGTTCGACGAAATCCCAAAGCACATTGGTGCCTGATAATGATGAATAGGTAACATTAGAAAGCAACGCATGCACGGCATGGCCCATTTCATGGAATAGGGTTAAAACCTCGTCATGTGTCAGTAATGAAGGTTTTGTTTCTGTTGGTTTTGTGAAATTACAGACAATGGAAATCACCGGCGCTTCGATATTGCCGTTATAAAGCCCTTGGTCACGGAATGATGTTTTCCATGCGCCGCTGCGTTTTCCTGTTCTTGGATGAAAATCGGCATAGAGCGTGCCAACAAAGTGGCCATCAGTTGTGTCAATGACGTCATAGGCTTTTACGTCTTTATGCCAAACAGGATATTTATCGCTGGGCTCGAAACGAATCTGGAACAGCTTGCTGAAATGTTCGAATGTTCCTGTTAATACCTGATCCAACGGGAAATAGGGGCGCAGATCTTCGGATGAAAACTCGAATAGTTTTTCCTGAAGTTTTTCGGAATAATATGCGATATCCCATGGCTTGATTTCATCAATGCCGCCATTTTCCTTGGCAAATTCCTTGAGACGATCAAGGTCTTTTTGTGCCGCCGGTTTGTAGGTGTTTTGCAGGTCACTTAGAAACTTCATGACTGTTTCCGGTGTTTCGGCCATGCGCTTTTCAAGCACGTAATGGGCATGTGTTTCATAACCTAATAGCTTTGCCCTTTCATCGCGCAGTTTAACGATTTCGATAATGTTGTCACAATTATCATATTCGCCTTGCCATGCACGGCTGCTAAATGCACGCCAGATTTTTTCACGTAACTCTCTGTTGTCGGCATATTGAACCAACGGTAAATAGCTTGGTATATCCAATGTAAAGACCCAGCTATCGTCATAGTTTTTGTCTTTTGCTATCTGCTCAGCGCCGTCAATGGCTGATTGAGGTAAGCCTTTAAGCTCGTCTATATCTGTAATGACAAGTTTGTATTCTTCTGTTGATTTTTTAGCGTTATTTGCAAAGGTCGGGCTGAGGACAGATAGACGTTCACTGATTTCGCGTAATCTTTGTTTGTCTTTTTTTTCAAGCAGCGCGCCGCCCCGCACGAAACCTTTATATGTTTCTTCGAGTAACATATCTTCTTCGGCGGTAAGGCTTAATGTGTCTTTGCTGTCATACACGGCTTTGACACGGGCAAATAGCGCGGCATCATGCAGAATATCATTGGAAAAGCTGGATGATATCGGACCGATTTTTTCGGCAAGCTCTTGCATTTTATCATTGCCGTTCGCAGATAACAGATTGTAGAAAATAGACGTTGTCGTCCCCAATGTTTCTGATGTTGTTTCAAGTGCAACGATTGTATTTTCGAATGTTGGCGTGTCTTTTTGTTCCTTTATAATCTCGACACCGTTTTTTGCCTGCTTGATTGCTTCTTTGATCGCTGGCATAAAGTGATCTTCCTTGATCTTGTCAAATTCTGGAGCGTGGTTGGGAAGAGAAGAGATTTTGAGTAACGGGTTGTCTGACATGCTTATTCCTTAAAGGGTGAGGGACTTTCTATGACTTTATATATAAGATAACTCATCCTGCTTCGCAAACAAGATAGCGTCAAGGATTAAGGCTTATAACCAGATAACTGATAAATATAAATACAGCATAACTATAAGGCAGTTCATGTGAGCGTCATAAGATCACAGCAGTTTGATGATATATATTTCTCGCCTGAAAATGGTTTGGAAGAAACCCGCCATACTTTTTTACAGGGTAATAATTTGCCTGATAATTTTGCAGGCAAGCGTAATTTTACGATTGTGGAAAGCGGCTTTGGTACCGGGCTTAATTTTCTTGCGGCAGCACGGCTGTTCACAGATCATGCGGAAAAAGATGTAACTCTTGATTATATTTCATTTGAAAAGTACCCGCTCGGCGCAGATCAGATCGCGGATGTTTTGGGTTTATGGCGTGATGAATTAGGGGCGGATTATTTTGACGCTTTGGTCGAAAATTACCCGCTGCGCGTGAACGGTTTTCACCGTTTGTGTTTATCGCCGCGTATACGCCTGACGCTGGTCTTTGATGATATGAACCGTGCTATGCCCGAACTTCATGTGCCACGTGGTGTTGATGCGTGGTTTTTGGATGGGTTTGCTCCTGCTAAAAATCCAGATATGTGGAGTGATACTCTGTTTCATAATATGACGCGCCTGAGCCGCTCTGGCGCAACTGTGGCAACTTTTACGGCCGCAGGTGATGTGCGGCGCGGTCTTGCTGCGGCCGGATTTATGGTTGAAAAGAAACCCGGTTATGGGCGAAAACGTGAAATGGTTGTCGGCGTTTTTCATGGCGGCGATCATAATTCCGCACTTGCCTGTGATGCTGGCGGTGAAGATGGCCGTAGGATTGCTGCGCCTGATATTGTGCCGGATGTGATGAGCGGGGGCGATGGAAGTCAGATACCACGAAAAATAGCTGTTATCGGCAGCGGTCTAGCGGGGGCGTCTTGCGCATATGTTTTGGGACAGCATAAAGATCTTTATGATCTGGATATTACGGTATTTGAACGCTCGGATAATGTGGCCAGCGGTGCTTCGGGGAATTATCTAGGGCTTTATAATCCGCGTATTAGCATGCTGCGTGGCGAGGATTCCGAGTTATTTAGCGCTGGTTTTGCAGCTATACAAAATACCTTAAAGCATTTCGGTGATAGTGTTGAATATAATCCATGTGGTGCGCTGCATTTGGCAGGTGATGCGGAAAAGACAAAGCGTTTTTCCGGTATGATTAAAAACTGGGGCTGGCATGATGACCATATCCGTTTTGTTGATAAGGATGACGCATCACAGATAGCGGGGGTTGAGATACAGAGTCAGGCGCTGTATTTGCCGGATTCAGGTTCTGTCTCACCGCGTAAATTGTGCGCGGCCTATATTGGCGATATTGCTGTGCGTTATAGCGTTACGGTGAATGATCTGGTTCGGCAAGATACGGGATGGCTTGTGAACGGCGAATATTTTGATGCGGTTATTCTGGCCTGTGCCGTTCATGCGAGTTGCTATGATATGTTATCGTGGCTGCCTGTTTATACGGTGCGTGGTCAGGTCAGCTGTCTTGAGCCGAACGAGGTATCGGCAAAGCTAAAAACTAATTTATGTTATAGCGGTTATGTGTCTCCGGTCAGTGGCGATCGTCATATTGCAGGGGCGACATTTTCCCGTAAGCTGGACCATACCGAGCCTATGGCCGAAGATGATATTGAGAATGCACAAAGACTGGCCGAAGTCGTTCCCGCTTTGGCAGGGCTTGAGGGCGGCATTATTGAAGGCGCGTCTTGGGCCGGACTTCGGACATCATCAAGAGACCATAGTCCTATTGCTGGACGGGTTCCGGATTACCGGAGCTGGGCAAATGGAGGTGCGCCGCAAGACTTACCCAATATGTATATTTCAACTGCGCATGGCTCGCATGGTATAGTTTCTTCGCTTGCCTCTGCCAAATTGATTACAGATATGATATTAGAATTGCCGTATAGTTTGCCAATCTATAGTGTTCAGGCACTGGCAGCTGACAGGTTTTTAAGACGCGCTAGGCGCAAAGGGCAATTATAATTATGGCACTGATCGAAAGTATAAATCCGCTGTTTTTACAGGCAATTCTTGCTTTTGTCTGTGTGGTATTACTTATGCCTGTGGCACGGTTTGCCGCGTTTAAAACCGGTTTTGTTGATAAACCCGGCGGCCGCAAACAGCATGAGGTTGCCGTGCCGCCCATTGGTGGTTTGGTCATTTTTCCTGTGTTTCTGGTTATGCTGACATTGCAGGGCGTGGATTTTAAAGATTACTGGCCTTTATTTAGCGCTGTGGTTTTGCTTGTTGCGACAGGCGGGATTGATGATCGGTGGCCGCTTCCGGCCAGGTTGAAGTTTGTTGTGCAGTTTGTTGCCGCAATCCTGATCGTTTTACCGGGCACAGCACAGGTCACATCGCTTGGCGATTTATTCGGCTTTGGCCCATTTGGCTTGAATTTTATGTCCTTGCCGTTTTCGATTGTTGCGGCGGTGCTGTTGATTAACGCGATTAATTTGTTTGATGGTTTAGACGGTTTGTCTGGCGGGGTTGGCGCCGTTGTGTTTTCGTTTTTATCTTATGCTGCTTTTACAGCGGGCGCTTATGCGCTTGCCGGGCAAAGTCTTTTGGTGCTGGGCGTATTGGCCGGTTTTCTGGTTTATAATATGCGTGCGCCATGGCGCAAAAGGGCTTCTGTGTTTATTGGCGATTCAGGGAGTCTGACTTTGGGGCTTATTATTGCGTGGTATTGTATGACCATGGCCAGTTATTCTGTATGGGTTGTCGAGCCGATGAGTGTAGCTTGGCTTTTGGCGCTTCCTATTTTTGATATTTGCGGCCAGTTTGCACGTAGGGTTCGTTTGGGGCAGCATCCGTTTACGCCCGATCATTTTCATTTCCATCATCACTTTATAAAAGCGGGTATTCCCGCAGGACGCGCAACATTTGTGATTTTATGCATATGTATGCTTTTCGGGGCGTTTGGTGTTCTGGGGCCTGCTCTGGGTGTGCCGATTTATGTGCTGACGATTAGCTGGATATTGTTGTTGTTTGCCCATATTTTCATGTCTTTGAAGCCCAAGCGTTTCCAGAAGTTAATCAGCAAGCTGTTTTCGTGGATGCGCGAGAACGCTGACACATAGAAAGATAATATTCACTTTGTGGACTGTTGTGTGAATAGCTGTGTGAGTGGTTTGTGGATAAGGGGCGCTTCTTTTTTGAGTGTCATTGCGGCGTGATGGCGGAAGCCCTACAATTATGCAGGTTTTTAGTTTTTAGCACATGGTGTTTCAATGCGTCTTTCCGTACCCAAAAAATCAAAATTATCTCTATTGTTCTTAAGTGGATGTAGCGCTTTTATGCTGACGAGTTGTACGTGGCTTATGGCGTGGCCGCCAGCAGGGGAGGGTGAAACATTCTCGCAAAGCTACGAACAACCTTCACCGGAACCACGTGTGGTGCAAACGGCGCAAGGTACATGGCTGGAACAGCCGGCAAACGACAAGCCGGTTGTTGTTAAGAGTAATGCAGAAAAAGCCAAAGAGCTTGAAATTGCAATGATGAAGCGTGATCAGGCTTTGGCCCGTATTGACCAGCTAGAAGCGCAAGTGCAGGAAATGAATAAGAATATGGGCGTTATGATGCCGGCGATGACTAAGCTGGCTCAGTCGCAGGAGCAAATCAGCCAAAATCTACAACAGGCAAACAGCATGAATGCTCAGGCTGGCGCTGTACCTATGGAACAAGCCGCGCAGCCAATGCATATGAATAACGCGCAAATGCCGGCATCACAGATGCAGCCACAGGCGCCACAAGCTGCTGCTCAAATGACACTTGCGCAAAAAGCAGAACAGCACGCGATGATACCGCTTGATCGCTCTTCTATAAATTATTCACCGCAAGCCAAAATGCATTCAAGTAAGCATAATAGTAACCAGCTTACCAATGCCGATTCACCGGTTATGGATGGTACTGCTAAAGTGACCGATTTCCGTGTCGGGCAGCATGGTGATAAGGCGAGGCTTGTTTTTGAAACTACCGATAAAGTGTCTTATAATTATGATCTGGATAATGCCGAAGGTCTTATGATTGTGACTTTATCCGGGGCGCGTTGGGATTACGCATCCGAGCAGGCATTTGCAAATCATGCGTTTTTATCTTCGTATAAAGCGATTGAAGGTAAAACGGGTGAAACAAGTGTGATATTTCAGCTGAAAAACCCTGCAAAGGTTGACTGGGTTCAATCGCTTGATCCTGTTGCAGGTAAAGGATATCGCTTGATTATGGATCTGACCGGTCAATAATCGCGCCATTTTCAGGGCAATTACGCATACAGCATATATAAAATGAAGAAATAACGAAGGGTTTATCCTTGTCAGGCGTAGTAAGGGCATGAACAAAGGATACCGCTTTTATTGGTTATGACCCAAGGAGGATGATATAATGAAGAAAGCCCTGTTATTTTCTACTATGGCTGCTGCCTTGCTGGTTTCAGCACCTGCAATGGCCGAAGATGGTGGCGCGAGCGCTGCAAAAGGTGAAAAGGCACGTGTTGAAAGACCAGATCGACCGGATAGAGGTGAAGCTGGCGAACGTCAGGAGCGTCCGGAACATGGTATGAGCGAAGAAGCTAAAAAGAAAATGTTTGAAAAATTTTTGGCTGAACTGGATGCCGATGGTGACGGCCTGATTAGCAAAGAAGAATTTATATCAAAACAGGAAGAACGATTTACCAGCGCTGATCAGAATGGTGATGGAAATTTATCGCCTGAGGAGATGAAAGCTGCGAAGGAAGCGCATAAGAAGAAAATGCGCGAGAAAATGAAAGAACATTTTGGCCAGAAGGGTGATGGCGATCAGGCTGGAGATCAGGCTGGAGAAAAAGCGAAGAAATGGCGCGAAGGTAAAGGGAAGGGAAAACATGGCGGTGGCGATGTGAAGACCGATCAATCTTCGGCATCTGATGAGTAGGTTTGAAGGCGTACTCGGGTAGATGGTAATAGTGTCAAAACGGAGCTTGTGCATATGTTAATGGCAGAGACTATGAGTCAGGATCGATACAGTATGGTTAGTGAACAAGAAGAAAAGAGTGATGATATTCTTTTGCAAGAGATCGCTGCTGGAAATGCCGAGGCGTTTTCTATTCTTGTTCATCGCCATTCTGATCGTTTTTACGGTTTGGCATGGCGCTTGACCTCTAATAATCAGGAAGCTGAAGATGTCGTCCAAGACGCATTTCTTAAGCTTTGGAGCGCTCCAGAGGCATTTGACTCTAGTAAGGGGGTAAAGTTTACCACCTGGTTCTATCGTGTTGTTTCAAATGTTGCGATAGACCGTATTCGAAAACGTAAGCGTTTTTGGGTGACTGACGATTTTGATAGTCATGCCAGCCAGACACAGGGCGCAGAAGAATCGCTTGTTGATCGGGAACAACAATTTTTACTGGAACAGGCAATACAAAGATTGCCTGAAAAACAAAGACTGGCGCTGAACTTATGTTTTTATGAGGGTGTTAGTAATAAAGAAGCCGCCGAAATTATGGGGGTGGGTGTGAAGGCGATAGAGTCGCTTTTGATGCGAGCAAAAGCAAAGCTGAAAGATATGTTGGTGAGAGATAACATTATAACGGTAAAGGAGCTTAAAAATGCAAAGCTTGGATGAAAAACAACTAGATGAAATCCTGCAAATGCGTGTGCAACCTCAAAGTCCTGAAGGGCTGAGCGAGCGCATTGTTGCGGCGGCTCATCAACGTAAATATGAAGAACAAAATAAACGTCCGGCACACAGCGTTGGTGTTTGGGAGCGCATAAGCGGTACAATCGAAGCCTTGATCGCTTCGCCAAAGCCTGTATTTGCGACAGTTGTATTTGTTTTCGTGGTGAGTGGTTTGTTTGTTGGTATGAATGGCCAGACACCATATAGTAAAAGATCGAATGTGACCGTACAGCAGGTTAGTGGTGCGAGCGGTGATAGTGTTGATGACGTGAGTGCATATGTGTTTGTGTATGAGTTATGGGATGTTGAGGATACGCTTTAAGTGCGTAAGCGATCGGGCATAATAAGCGATAGGCATAACATAAACAGGGCATAACATAAATTGTGTCCCGTAAATCATAGGCAGAGCATTTCTAGCTGTGCTTTCAAGTAAAGAGTTAAGATCTGCCCCAAGGCGCTAATATCACGGGCGGATCGCCCGGCGTCCATAGCTGGAATTCCGCCATTACGGAATCAAACGCACGGTGAAACGAAATTTCTGCGAGCCATTGATGTACCCTTGAATAGGGCAGGCCATCAAATGAGTATTTATTAATAGTCTTAAATTGTAAAATAAACGGAAATAGTGCGATATCGGCCAAAGAGATATGCGCACCTAACAGGTAACGCTGTCCATCCAGATGTTTTTCGATTTCTTCCAGTGTTTGTAAAATTAAGTCCTGTGCCCATTGCCGTTCTGTTTCATCGAAATGTTCTGGGTGATTGATGCATTTTAGGGCAGAGGTAAATATTTTATCATGCTGGTTGATTAATGCGATCATTTCGTCTTTATTCGCCGACAGCCAGTATTCTGGGTCTTTTTGGTTTAAAGCCCATGTCATTATATCCAGACTATCGCCAAGCGATTTGGTTGTTGACGCAATCAATAGCGGTATTTTGGCGTTATCAGTATGCTCAAGAAGCATTTCAGGCGGGTCTTCCGGGTTGATTTCACGAATTTCGATTGTTTGTCCGGCCTGAAATAAGGCCATTCTAGCCCTTATGGCGCAAGGGTCTTTGCGCGATGAATATAAGATCGGGTAAGACAGTAATTCCTTATCCATAATATAATTGTAATATAAAACGGAATGAATTCAAAGTGTTATGAATGTGGTGCTGTGAATATATGTGCTGAGGCTAGATGCGCTCTGACATATGTTTGTTCCGCATACGTAAGGATTGTGCGCGTTCGGGTGTTAACTTGTCGATACAGTGGTGACAACTTACGCCGTTTTCAAATGACTCATGTTCTCTATCTTCAGCAGATAAAGGTTCGCGGCAGCCAAAACATACGGAATAATCTCCTTCTTCTAGGCCGTGTTTGATGGAAACGCGGTGGTCAAAGACGAAACATTCGCCTTCCCACTTGCTTTGATCAGCTGGAATAGCCTCCAGATATTTCAAAATACCGCCTTTCAGGTGATACACTTCCTCAAAACCGTGAGCAAGCATATATGATGATGCTTTTTCACAGCGAATACCGCCAGTACAATACATGGCAACTTTCTTTTGCTTGTTCGGGTCAAGGTTCTTTTCAACGTAATCCTTGAACTCTGTAAATGTGCTGATATCCGGATCAAGTGCGCCTTCGAATATGCCGACACGTGTCTCATATTCGTTACGCGTATCAAGCAGGGTTACTTCGGGATCGCTGATGACTTTGTTCCAGTCTTCGGCTTCGACATAAGTGCCGACACGAATATGCGGGTTTGCTTCTGGCGCTTTCATTGTGATGATTTCTTTTTTCGGGCGTACCTTCATGCGTAGGAAAGGCTTGCGCGTTGCTGATGAATATTTCAGCTCGCCCTTACGTACTTCAAATAGTTCGTCCAGATAATCGATGAACAAGTCCATGTTATCCGGCAGCGCAGCGATTGTGCCGTTTACACCTTCAGGGGCAATAAGCAATGTGCCACAAACGCCAAGTTCTTCGGCCTTTGTGGAGATGTCTTTACGTAGCGCCGGAATATTCTCTACAGATAAAAATCTGTATAGGGCTGCAACTTTATAGGCTGTATTTTCTGTGTTTTTATTCATAGCGCTTTTATAATCCAATATCACATAGGATTTCAATGGTTTTTGCTGTGTATGGTACGAATATATTCTGCGATTGTTATAAAATCCTGCTTTTTTCTGTTGTTTTTGAGCCAGCACAGGCCAATGGTTCTTTTTGGAGCGGGGTTGCGGAAGCGTATCAGGCTTGTTTGTTTTGACAGGTGTAGATGTTTTATAGCCATTTCCGGTAGTAGTGTGGCGCCGTTGCCTTGTTCAACCATTTGAATAAGGGTTATGAGACTGGTGGCGCTAAATGTGCTGCTGCCGGGTTTTATATCCAGCTTGCAAGCTTCCAGTGCGTGATCACGCAGGCAGTGACCATCGTTTAAAAGCAGGATGTTGTGATTGTTAAGCTGTTTGATCGAGATTTTATCGTTTGCCGGGTATAGGCCGGTTGGTGCGGCGAGAACAAATTCTTCGTCAAAAAGGCTGAGTTGCTCTGTTTTGTCTGATTTGTAGGGGAAGGCCATAAGGGCAACATCCAGATCACCGCTATGAATTTTTTC
>JAUILO010000072.1 GCA_030432775.1 Alphaproteobacteria bacterium | reverse complement strand
GACCGGCAAGTGTGTCACCATCAATAAATGTATCAATGGCCTCCGGCGCGATATATCCGCGAACGATAAAAGGCTTTTTTCCCCAATATGTTTTGTAAAATTCTTCGGTGGATGGAAATTGATCTAATATCATATGAGCGTTCTATCATTAGCAGTATCCACAGGGCAAGCATAAGAATCCTTCCTATGCGCGTTTTTTTATGGCATAAGCTCCCTTCAATGAAGAAAGAGGCTCATGTTAACTATCTCAGACCTGACATATCGAATTGGCGGACGCACTATATTGGATGAGTGTGATGTGACGATCATGGATAACTGGAAAGTTGGTGTGGTTGGGCTGAATGGTGCTGGAAAATCAACATTATTTAAATTGATCTCCGGTGATTTAACAGCTGATGGCGGCACAGTCGAGATGAGCAGTAAACAGCGCATGGGCATGGTACGTCAGGACATACCGGAGGTCGATACATCTTTGGTTGATCTGGTTCTGGAAGCAAACACCGAAATGGCGGAATTGTGGAAACAAACCGAAACCGAAGAAGACCCGAACAAGATTGCCGATATATATCAGCGTTTATCGGATATGGATGCTTATTCTGCGCCATCAAAAGCAGCACGCCTGTTAACCGGCCTTGGTTTTAAAGAAGAACAGCTTAGCGAACCTTTCTCGTCCTTTAGTGGCGGCTGGCGTATGCGTGTGGCACTGGCCGCCGCGTTATTTGTCGAACCTGAAATATTGCTGCTTGATGAGCCGACCAATCACCTTGATCTGGAAGCAATTATGTGGCTGGAGGCTTATCTGGCGAATTATCCCCATACATTGCTTATCATCTCACATGATCGCGAAGTGCTGAATAAATGTATTGATCATGTCATTCATGTGGATCGTCAAAAAATTAAAATGTATACGGGCAATTACGATACTTTCGAACGCGAACGTGCCGAAGCGCTGGGCTTACAGCAAAAAATGCATGAAAAACAACAGGCCGAACGCGCCCATATGCAAAAATTCGTTGATCGTTTTAAAGCTAAGGCTTCCAAGGCCAGTCAGGCGCAAAGCCGTATTAAGGCACTTGAGAAAATGGATATTGTCGATGCTGTGATCGCCGAACGTGCAGTTCATTTCAAGTTTCCAAATCCAAAAGAAATACCATCACCGATGATCGCAATCGATAATGCGGATATTGGCTATAGCGAAGGCAATCCTGTTTTAAGCCGTATTAAAGAAAACATCGATAGTGATGACCGTATCGCACTTCTGGGAGCCAATGGGAACGGTAAATCCACATTGATGAAGTTAATCGCGGGTAAGCTTGCGCCCATGAACGGTGATATGTTCCGTTCACCAAAGCTGCGTATTGGTTACTTTTCACAGCATCAAACAGAAGAATTGGATGTAAGCTCTACCCCGTATCAGGAAATGTTTACCTTGATGCGCAAAAGTAATCCGGATGTTACTGAACCTGTTGTAAGGGCAAAACTTGGTGCGTTTGGTTTTTCACGTGACCTTGCCAATAATACAATTCAATCACTCAGTGGCGGAGAAAAAGCGCGGTTGCTTTTTGCCTTTATGAGTTTTGATGCGCCGCATTTGCTGTTGCTTGATGAGCCGACTAACCATTTGGATATTGATGCCAGAGAGGCGCTTGTGCATGCGCTGAATAATTATGAAGGAGCGATCGTCATTGTGAGTCATGACCCCAATATGGTGGAGCGTGTGGCAGATCGCTTATGGCTGGTCAAGGATGGGGAATGTCATCATTTTGACGGTGACCTTGAAGATTACCGGAACTTCACGATCCAGTCACAGCGCGATGCGCGTAAACAGAACAAGAAGAAAAAGGGAAAGCAGAACGGTTCTTCTTCGAAGTCAGGTGCTTCATCTGCGGCTTCGAATGATGATAAGCCTTCTTTGAACCCGCAAGCTATTGCCAAGCTGGAGAAGAAAATAGCCAAGCTTGAAAGCGAAAAAAGCGAGCTTGAAACGCTTATGGCTAGCGATGGTTTTTATACCCGTCCGCATACCGAAACCAAGCAGGCACAAGATAGGCATGCCAAGGTTACGGAGGATCTGGAAGAAACCGAGGCACAGTGGCTGGACGCGCAAATAGGTTAATGTGAATCCTGGCGTGAACGAATGATTGGTCATGCGTATTCACATATATCTGTTTCGCACTTATCCCTTCGGCATTCTTTTGGCTATGCAATCCTCTTTGCCTGTGATACGCAGTGTCCCTATTATCCAAACAAGCGGAGCTATGCCATGAAACTGATTGTCCTGAACTTGCCACGAGATTTTAAAGAGCAATCTGTTGCCGAGTTGTTCAAGGCATATGGTAATATCAAAGGCTGTGATCTTGTTATGGATAAAGTGACAGGCAAGTCCAAAGGTTTTGCGTTTGTTGAAATGGCGCTGGATCACGAAGCTGAAATTGCAATCAAGGAATTGCATGGCAGCAAAGCCGGTAAGAACAAAATACGCGTCAAACAGGCCGATTAACGCTCTGTTCCATAATCAAAAATTCTAAGCGTAAATAATTTATTGTCCCGTTTTGATAGCGAACCATAGGGCAATGGCTACCAATGCCAGTGACAGGGTTTTGCGGACAATCGAAATGCGGGATTGTTCGGTTAAAAATCGCTGGGCTGTTCCGGCGAGCATGACGATGGTGCTGTGAATGGCCGTGGCGATGGCTACAAAGGCAAATGTCAGGATAACGGCCTGTGCGGTAACGGATGCTTCCATGGTAATAAAACGTGGCAATATAGCGATATAAAACACCGCTGCTTTCGGGTTCAGTAAATTAACAAACAAACCACGACGGAAGAACTTCATATGTTCTGCGTGTGTGTCCGGATGCTGGATGTTTTCATCTGCCGGATCTTTCCAGCCGTCCCAGGCGAGATAAAATAAATAGATTACCCCGCCCATGCGCAAGCCTTGATAGGCAAGCGGGGAGTTCGAAATTAGCGTTGCAACACCAAGTGCTGCGGCAATACCCACGATAAGTAGGCCGAGCGCAACGCCAATGGTTGCTGCAAAGCCTGCGCGACGGCCATTACTGGCGCTTAATACAGCCAGATAAGCCATATTCGGCCCAGGCGTTAATTCAATCACAGCACATGTGCCGATAAATGATAAAAATGTAGCTAGAGAAATAAGTTCCATAGAAATTGTACCGCTATGATGGCGTGACCATTATGTCGCATAGATTGTGTCATGGCGATCTTCCTCTTTCTAGCAGAAATTATGCATGACTGTTAAAAAAGTGGAACGGATGTGATGTGATCACGGACTTCATATGATCTATATGATTTGTAGGATAGCGTAAAGTTTTATGGTTTTCTGGTTATACGAAGGGATTTGAATTGTTCTGCAACGGCGGATACAAAATGATCTGCGCCATCATTAATTCTATATGTGTGAGAGCGCTCGCCGCCCATTTGTGCGTTCATTTTCTCATCAATGCGTGTTGCTTGGTGTTCATCTGCAACTTCTGACACTTGTCCGAATGTGGCTTCAATACTGTGAATCTGGCTATAAGGATTACCTTCTATTTTGATTTCCATCGTTGTTTCACCGCTCTATTTCTTTGTTGTTTATGTCTTTTGATAGAGGGCAGGGTAGCGTATTGTGTTTCGTAAAGTCAAATTCACGCAACGAGATGCTGAGGTAAATTATTTAAAATCAATATGTTATAACCAAATGGCGTGATGAGCAAAGATGGTTGCTAGGCTTTTTGCGCTTCTTCTCTTTCTATGGTTTTTGCGATGTCATTTGGCGATCCTGTGCCACGTGCAATCAGGCTATAAGCCACCGGTACAATCAGCAATGTGAAGAAGATACCGGCCAGAACGCCAGCCAGAACAACAACGCCAATAACGATACGCGTTTCTGCGCCTGCGCCGCTGGCCAGCACCAAAGGAATGGAACCGGCCACAGTTGTCAGTCCTGTCATGACAATAGGGCGGAAGCGCTTATCCGATGCCTCTAAAATAGCGCGGCTAAATCGCATGCCTTCATCGCGCAGTTGATTTGCAAATTCGACAATTAAAATACCGTTCTTTGCGGATAACCCGACCAGCATAATCAGACCGATTTGCGAGTAAATATTCAGCGAGCTTCCGGTCAGGTATAGCCCCAGCAATCCTCCGCCAATGGCAAGAGGCACAGTGAGCATAATCACAAGAGGGTGGATCCAGCTTTCAAACTGGGCAGCCAGCACCAAGAAGACAACAAGTACTCCAAGGCCGAAAACAAAAATCATGGAACTACCGGAATTAACGAAATCACGACTTTGCCCTTTGTAGTCAATAATGGCTTCGGATGGCAGGTTGTCGCGTACGATTTGTTCCAGATATGTCAGTGCCTCGCCTAATGTGTATCCATCGGAAAGGTTGGCTTCCAGTGTGATAGAACGGATACGGTTATACCGTGAAAGGGTTTGTGCTGCGCCATATTCTTTGATTTCGACAAGGTTGGAAATTGGAACCAGTTCACTGGTGCGGTCCGAACGGACATAGATATTGCTGACATCATTAAACGAGCGCTGTTCTTCGCGTTCACCTTCAACAATAACGTCATATTCCTCGCCATCATCAAGGAAGGTCGTAACATTGCGTCCGCCCATCATAGTTTCAAGCGTTGTACCGATTTCGGATATACTCACCCCGAGGTCGGCTGCGCGTTCATAATCAACTACAAAGTCAATTTGCGGACGGGTTTCCTTGTAATCGCTATCAAGTCCTTCGATGCCCGGATTGTTTTCAGATACTTTTTGCAAGACGATATCGCGCCACTGGGCAAGCTCTTCGTATGTTGAGCCGCCAAGCACGAATTGCACAGGCTTGCCTGTACCGCCCCCAAGGCCTTGTCTCATAAGTGGGAAAGCGCGCACACCTGGAAGGTCACTCAGATTGGTTCTGATTTCGTTCATGATCTGTGTAGCAGGACGGCGCGCGGACCAATCTTTCAAAATCGCGATCACGAAGCCGCCATTAAAGTTTTCAATAGAACCAAAACCGCGCGGCGCACGCACCAATAGGCGGTCGATCTCGCCAGCATCTACATATTTCATAAGCCGCGTTTCAATTTCGTTCATATATTCTTCCATGTAATCAAAACTTGCGCCCTCTGGGCCGGTAATTGAAACAAAGAATGCGCCGCGATCTTCTTGCGGAACAAATTCGGATGGAATTTTCGGGTATATAATAAAGAGCGATGCGATCAGTATGACAAAAGCGATCATCGCGATCAGTGGTTTTTTAAGCAATTTAGTCAGAACCGCAATATAGGCGCGCCGGCATTTGCTCACCAAACCATCAACAATGCGGATAATAATATTATGTTTTCCTTCTTGTCTTTTAAGGATTTTCGAAGCCATCATCGGGCAAAGCGTGAGCGCGACCAGTGATGAAAATCCGACCGCCGCGGCAATGGTAATGGCAAATTCGGTAAACAACCTGCCAACATCACCTTCCAAAAATGTGATGGGAACAAACACGGCAATTAAAACAAGAGTTGTTGCAATAACGGCAAAACCAACCTGTCTTGCCCCGCGATATGCAGCCATTAAAGGCGTTTCCTTGTATTCATCCATGCGCCGGACAATGTTTTCCAACATTACAATCGCATCATCAACCACCATGCCAATGGCAAGCACCATCGCAAGCAAGGTGAGCAAATTGACCGAGTAACCAAATGTATACATGACAATAAAGGTCGATATTAATGAGACAGGAACCGTCACGGCTGGAATGAGCATAGCGCGTATATTGCCAAGGAATAAATAAATAACCAGAACCACACAGGCAATCGCGATAAATAATGTGTTGTATACCTCATGGATAGAGGCTTCAATAAACACGGCGGCATTATAACTTTGGTGGATATGCATGCCTTCGGGCAGGTTTTTGTTCAGCTTCTCGCTGAGGGCAATTGTCGCATTGGCTACATCAATTGTATTGGCAGTGGACTGGCGGATAATACCGATACCAACCATTGGTACTTCGTTACCACGGAATATAGTGCGGTCTTCTACAACGCCGAGTTCAACTCGCGCCACATCAGATAACCGCACCAGATAACCATCATCGCCTTTGGCCACCACAAGGCTGTTAAAATCGTCGGGTTCTTTGAAGTTACGATCGACCCGCGCTTTAAACATGCGCTGGTCGGATTCAAGGGAACCGGCGGGCAGCTCAACATTTTCGGCGCGCAGCGCGGCTTCAATATCGGAAACACTCAGATTTCTGGCGGCCAGTTCCTGACGGTCAAGCCATATACGCATGGCATAGCTCAGCCCGCCACCAATGCGAACCCGTGCCACGCCATCCAGTGTTGAAAACTGGTCAACCAGATACCGTTCGGCATAATCGGTCAGTTCGGGCACGGTCATTGTGTCACTTGCCAGATTCTGCCAGATCACAACATCGTCATTGGCGTCAACTTTCTGCACCTCTGGCGGGTCGGCCTCATCAGGCAGATTATCGGTAATTCCGGCGATACGGTCACGCACATCATTTGCGGCAGCATCAATGTCGCGGTCAATAGAAAACTCAATGGTCACATTGGATTCGCCATCCTCGGAAGATGATTCAATGAACTCGATCCCTTCGATCCCTGCGATGCGCTCTTCGATAATCTCGGTGATCCGTGTTTCGACAATATTAGCTGGTGCGCCCGGATAACTTACTTCTACGGTGACAATAGGCGGATCAATATCCGGATATTCCCGCAATGACAAACGCGTGAAGGAAACTATGCCAAAGGCAATTAATAATAATGACAGAACGCAGGCAAAGACCGGACGTTTGATGGATATATCAGAAAGAAACATTGTTTACTGTATTCCTTCCGGCGTTTTTTGGTTCAGCAAATCGATCAGTTTTTCACTGCCGGTTTCGACAGCTTTAATTGTGACAGCGCTACCATCTTGCAGGCGTAATGTGCCATGCGTAACAATTTGATCGCCATCTTGAATGCCGCTTAGAATTTCGGCTTGTCCTTTACGGCGTGACCCAATTTCGACCGTATTAAGTTTGACGCTTGTTGAAGTGCCGTCGTCCAAAATCGTGAAAACGTAATTCTTATCGCCTTTGGGTACGAGAGCTTCTTCGGGCAGGATCAGGGCCTGACGCGGGTTTTTCTCCAGCTTCACGCGCATGAGCATACCGGGCTTAAGCTTGTGTTCGTCATTGGGTAATAATGCCCGAACAGAGATTGATCGTGTGAGCGGATCAATACGGCTATCGATACTGCTGACTGTGCCTTTAAATGTAACATCCGGATAGGCTCTGGTTGTGGCTTGTATTACGCCGCCTTCATTGAGGGCGGGCAGATATATCTCGGGAATAGAAAAATCGAGTTTCATGACGCTGTCATCATCAATGGTGGTCACCAGGGTTCCGGGCTGTGCCATTGAACCAACACTGATGTTCCGCAGCCCCAGTTTACCATCAAAAGGTGCGGTAACGCGGCGTTCATTGATTTGTGATTGGATCGCGATGATGCGGGCTTTTGATGTTTGAATTTCAAGTTCGGCTTCATCTAATGTGGATTGCGATGTCGCACCGCGGTCAATCAATGGTTTCAGCCTTGCAACTTGTCGCTTGGCTTCGGCAAGCCTTGATTGTTCTTCTTTAAGTAAGGCCTCTTCTTCGGCGCTATCCATTTCAACCAGAACATCACCCTGTGTGACGCGCTGCCCGTCATCAAAGTTAATGCTGGTCACGCGTTCTGTAACCGAAGATGTCAAATCGACATTTTCGTTGGCTTTTAATGTGCCAAGTGCCTCTATTTGGTCAATAAAAGGTTGTTGTTTGACGACTGTGACAAAAACCGGTGTTGGCGCTTGCTGTGCATAGGCCTGAACAGGTAAAAATAACGAAATGGTAAATAGAGAACGGGTCAAAAGATTCATCGTGAATTCCTATTGGGGGTCATGTGATGGTATTTGTGTGCTGCTACCCAGTGCGCGGTAAAGCGCAATGCGGTAATTAATCAGTGTCAGCTGTTCTGTGATGATATCGCGCTCGACTGCGCGTAACTCTTGCAAAGCGTTCAAAACCGGCAGGTAATCATCGATACCTTGGGTGTATAGCGCTTCGGTTTCTGAAACGGTATCTTCCAGAATTGCGCGACGATCTTCCAGGCGTGCAATATATTGGCGCTGTTTTTGTTCTTGGTATAAGGCGTTTTCAACGTCTTCAACGGCCTCCAGATATAGCTGTGTAAAGGCGGCGATGCGCTCTTCGTAAACGGCTTTGTTGCGTTCGACTTCGGCCTTGCGCTGTCCCCAGTCCAAAAGCGGTTGAACGAAGCTGCTCATGATAATGCCAAGCGGGCCGGAGAAGCTGGCTGTATCGCTATATCCGTATGAACCATCCAGAGTGATGAGTGGCAGGCGGTCGGCGATAGCTGCGCCAATATCAGCATCTGATGCGATAAGTTCGGCTTGGACGGCGCGTAAATCGGGCCGGTTGAATATAAGATTGGCGGGCACGCCTGCTGGTGGAAGTTCACGCACGAAATCGAGCGTTTCTATCGCCAAGACTTGATCTTGTCCGTCTGCGGCATTTCCGGTCAGAACGTCCAGACGGTTTTCAAATACGCGTAATTCGGATTCTGCTGGCGGGATCAGACTATTACTTTCGGCGACCTGACTTTGCTGTTGCAGGACTTCGACACTGGTTCCAACGCCATTATCTTTGCGCAGTTTCACAAGTTCCAATAGGTCATTATCAGTCTTTAGTTGATGATTCAAAAGTTTCAGGCGCTGCTTGGAGGCAACGGCACCGAAAAATGCGTTGGCAACTTCGGCGCTAATGCTAAGGCGTAATGCATTCATATCTTCCACACGGGCGATTTCTTCCAGCTCATCGGCCTGTGCGGCGGCGCTGATGCGGTTGAATATATCAATTTCCCACGACAACGCGCCGGCAATTTCACCGGTGCGCGGCTGTCCACTGCTTCCTTGCCGCGAGTCCGATATATTGCCTTCTGCGTTGATTTGTGGGAATAGATTTGATCTTGTCTGTGTTGTAAGCGCGCGTGCCTGTTTTATACGTGACACGGCTTGAGCCAGATCTTGATTAGCGGTCAGCGCCTCTTGGATTAACGCGTTTAGCTCCGGCCTGTTTAAATCTTCCCACCACGGTGATGTGTCTTGCTGCGTTAGGTGCGGCATTGCCTGCATCTTTGAATACGCGCCCAAAAGACCGGCCTTAGGGGCAGGTTTGAGATCTATTTCGTGCAAAGAACATCCTGTCATAACTGTTATGGATGCAGCTGTATAAAGACATAGAATTTTATTCATATTCGCGTCCCGAGCATTCTTTTTAATGTTTCGTCTTTATCTATGATGTGGTGTTTGATCGCGGCAATAAGATGCAACATAATTAATGTTGTAATAAAATAGGGCGCATAGCTATGAAAGAAATGGGCGCTGCTGCTGATAATTTCATTTTTGTTTTGTGCAGGTATTGTAAACCACTCAAATATTTTTATAGCTCGTCCACCGAAAAGGCTCATGATTACGCCGGATAACGGCATGGCGATTATGGAAGCAAGCAACAGCCAGTGTGTGGCTTTCGCGCCTATTTTCTGCCAAGTCGGCATGATGGCAATATCTTTTGGAAACCCCTTCGCTATCCGCCATAAAACGCGCCAGACCGCCCAAGCCAGAAATAATGTACCGACAGATTTGTGAAGTCCCATATACGGCCCTTTGGCTTCGCGCTCTAGACCGCCAAATTCCAAAAAGAAACCTAAACCTATCATGAAAAGGAATATTGTTGCCGTAATCCAATGGTTGGAAATTGATATCCATCCATATCTATTGCCTTGTGTTTCGCGCATATGCCTCGCCCGTATTTATTATTTAAACAGAACTGTATTAGTATGAAAACAATTGTGGTTCGCACTTTCTTCATTTTATACGAAGAAGTGAATGAAATCCTTCGTTTATTTTTTGTTTTATTTTTGTATGTGCTGATACAAAAAACTGATGGGTGGTTTCTTGACGCTTTTACTTTGCAAACTAGGTTAGTAAATCTGTGATGCGGGTATAATATCACGCAATCAAGATACGTATTACTTTGAGGGGGGAAGCCATCATGTCTAAATTATTCACGACGTTCAAATTGAAAGATATTGAATTGCGAAACCGTATCGCAATTCCGCCAATGTGCCAGTATTCGGCCATTGATGGCGTTCCGAATGATTGGCATTTGGCGCATTACACGCAACTGGCTCGCGGCGGTGCCGGTTTGGTGATTGTCGAGGCCACCGGCGTATCGGCCGATGGTCGTATAACACCGGGCTGCACGGGCATATGGAATGATGCTCAGGTGGCAGAACATACAAAAATTGCCACCGCGATTAAAAAAGCAGGCGCAGTGCCGGGAATTCAAATCGCCCATGCGGGGATGAAGGCCAGCGCCAATAAACCATGGGAAGGTGATGATCACTTGCCCGAAGACCATGCACAGGCATGGCAGACCATTGCGCCTTCTGCTGTGGCTTTTGGCGCGAATTTGCCACGTGTTCCCAGGGCAATGACTAAAGATGATATCGAACGTGTCAAATCAGACTTCGTTGCGGCGGCAAAACGTGCTTTGGAGGCCGGCTATGAATGGCTGGAACTGCATTTCGCGCATGGTTATCTGGCACAGAGCTTTTTCTCGCCGCACACAAATAAACGTGATGATGAATATGGCGGTAGCGCTGAAAACCGTGGTCGCTTTTTGCTGGAAACAATGCAGGCCGTGCGTAAAGTCTGGCCGGAAAATCTCCCTTTTACCTTGCGTTTCGGGGTTCTGGAATTTGATGGCCACGACGAAGAATACATTCAGGATGCAATCGCGCTTATTCGCAAGTTCAAGAAAAGTGGCCTTGATTTCATTAGTGTCAGCATAGGGTTCACAACACCGGATGCCAATATTCCGTGGGGGGCGGCTTTTATGGCACCTATTGCAGAACGCATTCGCAAGGAAACCGGACTGCCTGTCTCCTCGGCATGGGGGTTTGGTAAACCGGATCTGGCGGAAGATGCGGTTCAAAAAGAACAGCTTGATATCGTGATGATCGGGCGTGCACATCTTGAAAATCCGCACTGGCCTTATGAAGCTGCAAAAGAGCTTGGTGTTGAAAAACCGGCCTGGGTTTTACCTGCGCCTTATGCACATTGGCTGTCGCGTTACCAGATGTAAATTGAGAATACGCAAATTAAGAATATGAAAATACGCAGAATGAAAATCTAGAAAGAGAGAAAAATAATGCCTAATCAAACAAAAGCACCGGTCGTGATTGTAACAGGCGCAGGTTCCGGTATTGGAGCAGCCACAGCAAAGCGCTTTGCCATGGATGGCTATAATGTGGTGCTAAATGGCCGTGCAATATCCAAGCTGGAAAAGGTCGCAAAGGACATCGGTAAACAGGAACAGCTCTTGATAGTTGCGGGTGATGTATCCAAAGAAGCAGATGTCGATAAGCTTATCCAAACGACCATTGATCAATTCGGCGGTATTGATGTGCTGGTTAATAATGCTGCTATTGCTGTTATGGGCGGGATCGAAGATGTGTCATTTGAACAGTGGAATAATCAGATGGCTATTAACGCGGGCAGTATCTTTTTGACGATTAAGGCCGCGCTTCCATATCTTGAAAAATCACAGGGCAATATTGTGAATGTGTCATCTGTTTCCGGTTTAGGCGGTGATTGGGGGCTGTTCTCTTACAACGCAACCAAAGGCGCTGTGAGTAATGTAACACGTGCTCTGGCCCTTGATCTGGGCGGTAAGGGCGTTCGTGTTAATGCTGTGGCACCAAGCTTGACCAACACCGAAATGGCAGGTGGAATTATCGCAGACACGGAAATCATGAAAAAATTCAAAGACCGCATGCCGCTCGGCCGTGCCGCAGAGCCCGAAGAAGTCGGTGACGTGGTTGCATTTTTGGCAAGTCATGATGCTCGTTTTGTTAATGGTGTCGTATTGCCGGTAGATGGCGGATTGAATGCTTCGAACGGGCAGCCAAAGATCGGCTAGCGTGTTTGAAGGGCAATTGATAACAGATACGAAGATCGGGAAACGAGAAATAAAATCATGAGGCGAGGGGCTGATGATTGTAATTTCGATATATTTATCGCGCCATTCCTATAGACGGGCTGTCTAAATAGTTTTAGTCTTCCTTATCTGCACGTTAAATAAGGAGTTTTTTATGACTGATTTACCCAATTGTCCGGAATGTGGTTCTGAATATACTTACGAAGTTGATAATCTTCTGACCTGTCCGGAATGCGCGCATGAGTGGACGCTCAAGGGTGAAGATGAAGGGTTTGAAATCAAGGATTCAAATGGTCAGCTATTACAGGACGGTGATACGGTCACGGTGATAAAAGACTTGAAAGTCAAAGGATCTTCATCTGTTGTGAAGGTCGGCACGAAGGTTAAAAATATACGTCTTGTTGGCGGTGATCATGATATTGATTGCAAGATCCCCGGTATCGGCGCGATGAAGCTCAAATCAGAATTTGAGCTTCATCGCGC
>JAUILO010000071.1 GCA_030432775.1 Alphaproteobacteria bacterium | reverse complement strand
GAACCCAGGTGCTTTATTTTGGACAAAAATTCTTTTCATATTTACCAATTAAACACTAGAGTTATTTTTCAGAATTAGTCGTTAAAGATGCAAGTGATTGATTTGACACTTGGTTAAAGCGCTCTATCTGATATATAATAAAGATATGAAGCACCGTTTATTGATCATTATGGCGTTTGTGTTTGTGTGGAATACCATTGCGGTGTCCGCATGGTCTGCGCCATGTGCAATGAATGACAAGCAGGTTGTTCTTAAAATGACGAATAAAACCGCGAGTTCGGATATGCCATGTCATGAAGATCAGGTTTCGGCGCAAAATACCACATCAAATACGGCTAATGATCAAGCTGACACCAATATGAATACAAACGGTATGAAACATTGCGAAGGCATTTGCTTATGCTTTGAAGCTGCGATGAGCCATACAGTTATTGTGCAGGACATTATCCTTGTACAGGATATGTCTGTAATTTCTTCTGATTGGGACCAGATTACAGATAACCTGGTTTCTGCTCCTAGCGGTACATTATACCGTCCCCCAAAATTACTCTCCTGAAATTAAAACTGAGTTATTCGGGTTTTAATGGCCTGAATTTGTATATCTAATTGTTTTAAAAGGAGAAACTATGTTTCGTTTCTTAATGTTATCCGTTCTCGGTTTGTGTGTATTTGCGCTGCCGGGACAAGCAAGGCCAGTGTCATATCCGGGCGGTGTGACGGTCATGACGATGAATAACGGCGATCGTAATTCACTGCATATTCATTACTCGCCAACCGCATTTTACTCGGTTGGTTACCTCGCAGAATATTGGCGGGAATCCGAAACAACGCTTCAAATGGTACAAGTGAATAACTTGCTGAAGCGCTGGAATAATAAGGATTCACAAGCCAATCTTTACTTGAAGTCAGGAATAGGCGCGGCTTATAGCGATTATGGTGATTTTGACCATGATAGCGATATGGCGGCATTTACTGGTATTGCAGCAGATTGGGAGAGCAGACGCTTTTTCGTGTCTTATTCCAATCGGTACAATGATTTTGGTGAATTCGGTGATTTCTATATGCAATCCGGACGTGTCGGTATTGCACCCTATATAGGAGATTATGGAGACTTGCATACATGGCTTATGCTTGAAATTGATCATAATCCCGAGTCCTCCGATCCGTTGACATATACGCCAATGGTTCGGTTTTTCAAAGACGTACATCTCGTAGAAGCAGGCATGAGCGATAGAGGCGAAGTTCTCTTTAATTATGTTGTGCGCTTCTAATGCAATTATTTTAGTAAAGAAAAGGAATTTATCATGAAAAAACTATCTATATTTTTAGTACTCGGTGTTTTGGTCTTATCAAGTCCTGCATGGGCACTTTCAAAGCAGGTTGATGTTAAAATCAACGGACTTGTCTGTGATTTCTGTGCGCAGGCGATGGAGAAAGTATTCGGCAAACAAGACGAAGTCGCCGATATCTCGGTGGATCTGGATACCAAAATCGTTACCATTAACATGAAAGACGGACAGAATATGGATGATGATTTTATAACAAAACTCATCACTGATTCAGGTTATAATGTTGAGGAGATTATGCGCCATGAGTGATTTATATAAACAAAGCATATTGCCGTTTATCTCGCTGTTTACCAGTGCGGGAACGCTTATATGTTGTGCGCTTCCAGCATTATTTGTGACTCTTGGTATGGGGGCGACACTGGCTGGTCTTGTATCGGCTGCGCCTTGGCTGAGTGTGCTGACAGATTATAAGGAATATATTTTCATCGGTGCAGGTGCCATGTTGGCCTTATCTACCTTTATGCAGTGGCGCGCGCGAAATGCGCCTTGTCCGGCTGATCCGGTCAAGGCCAAGGCCTGTATGCGGCTGCGTAAAATCAGCTGGGTCATATTGGGTGTTTCAATAGTTATTTATTCTATTGGTACATTTTTTGCCTATTTCGCGGCTGATTTGCTGCTTTAGACGGCAAGTAGATGATGCCTTACCGGTATCATGGACGATATTATTATGCTGCTCCCTTATCAAAAGGGGGCAGTTTTTTATTGTCTCTCATTTTATTGTCTCTCATTTGTATCCTGTATCCTGTGTTTTTGTGTTCTGCTTTTTTGCATTGTCAGAGTGTCCCGGTTATTGGTCGTTATATCTTTGGGCTTGGCGTATGAATATTAAGTTGTGATTTTTTCGGCTTTTATTTCATTTTTTCTTGTAAAAAGTCATGAATAAAATTATGGTCGATCTCAGGTTGAGTGAATATGAAAAATAAAAGAGCTTGTAAAAGCCGTTAAGTAAGTATTTTCATTCGTTTATTTATAGAGGGATTATGAATAGTGACTTCAATAGCTCAATATACCATCTTATTCATGGGTTTATATGCCCTTGCGCTTATCGTTATTGGCTGGATGGCCTATAAACGTCAGGCTGGATCACAGCAGGGATTTGTGATCGGTAATCGTCAGATCGGTTCGGTCGGCACATTATGTTCACTGGCCGCAGGACAATTTAGCGGCGCGGTTATCTTTATCTTTTTCGCAAAAGCGCCCAGCATGGGCTATGGCCTGATGTGGATGCCAATCGGCGCGACAGTTGGCATGTTGACCATTGCGATGTATTTAAAAACCATACATAAAGTAGCCGGTGAGCATGATTATGTGACGCTAACGGATATGATTGAAAAACGTGTAGGGCGGTATACGGGCTATCTTTCAACGCTTATTATATGCGCCAAAGCCTTATTGCTTGTGGCTTCACAGCTATATATTTCCGGTAATATTTTTGCATCGATCTTCGGCATTCCTACCATCTGGAGCATTGTAACAATCGCATTTTGTGTGATGCTGTATTTATGGCTTGGTGGCTATATGACTGTTATTCGTACAGATGTATTACAGGTTGTTTTGATGGTTGCGGCTATTGCTGTGCCGATGATCTCATTTAGAATTCCCGAAGGTCATAACGTTTTTGCCGAAATTGCACATGTGAATGACAAAACAACCGGTCTGTTTTTGTTTATTCTTTTAATGGCGTTGACGAATGCTGAGATGTGGCAGCGCTTGTTTTCTATAAAAAGTCTGAAATCAGGCGTAAAAGGCTTTATGCTTGGCGGTCCTGTTTTGATGAGTCTTGTATTTTGCGCTATTACATTCGCGCTTGGCTCTTATGCGGTTATGGACAACGTGGTCGAAGGCAAGGGGGCATTCTTTGCTCTGTTCCAGCAAACCGCGCTTCCGGCTGTGTATCTTGCTATGTTATGTGTGTTTGTCACTGCGGCAATTATGTCGACGATTGATACACAGGTAAACTTATTTGCTTCAACCATGGTAAAGAATGTTTTGAAAATCAATGATCAGGCCAAGCACGCAGATTTTGTTCGCATATCACGCATTATCACTGTTGTCATGCTGGCTACATTATCACTAGTGGCGGTCAGTATCGGTGATATTCTTGAATTCATATTTAAGGCGATATCGGTTAGTTTCGTTTTGGTTCCTGCGTTGCTTATTGGCTGTGCCAATGGCATTAAGAAGGACTGGGCATTTGATTATAAAATGACCTTTGCCATTATTTGCGGCATGCTGCTTTATAGCTATATGTTCTTCAATGGCTATCTGGCGGATCCAATATACACAGCTGTGCCGCCTGTGGTCGCGACACTAATGTTTATGCTTTTATATGCGGTTCCGTTTAAACAGCCGCTATGGTTAATCCGCCGTGGGGGACTGAAACAGGCAGTTTAAAAACGGTTATCTACTATAATCATATATTTTATTGGGCCTGCTTTGTTTTGATACACAGCAGGCCTTGTGCATTTTTATCCATCATCTGCCGTTCTTTTAATTTACCGATTAATAAATTCCTTAGCTTTTGCTGGTAAGTTTGACTAACCATGATGCCATATGGTATAAACTTATCGATTATGTAAAATTATTAATGTGATGAAATCACTTATAATCCAGAGATAATAGATAATATTGATGCGATAAATCGCGGTAATTGGGAACCGGAAATGCAGACTAACCAGGAAAATACACCGCAAAAGAACCCGTTTATGACATGGGAAGGTGAGCGTGAACAACCACAAGCCCGCACAATGCAAACAAACACGGGTGAGGTTATTGAATATAGTCCTGCGTTATATGCACGCATTACATTCATGCGCATGGTATCGCTTGGAGGTGCTGCGCAATGGTCAGGAGGCCGCAGTACAAAACATAAGCTTGAAATTGCCCTTGATGATCAAAAAGTTCTGACGTTTTACGGCAGTTTTAATGAAATGAATTCCGTATTTGATCGCATTATGTATGAAAAGAAGGGGCAGCGCTTTGTTGATCTGACTGATTTGCCATTAAGTGATAATAGATGGGCCGTTTCACCGGATTATATCGTTGATGTTATATCGGCTGGCGCGGTTGGTACGCAAAGTAAATCGGAAACATGGCTAAAGGTTAGATATCCTGATAGCGCAGACACAACAATTAGTATCCCGCGTAAAGGCCACGGTTTTGAAAGTTTTTGTTATGGCGGTCATGCAATGGCACGTCAGGTAAGGCAAGCGCTTGAGGCTACGGGCTGGAAACAAGACCGTGTTCGTCACGGCAAAGTGGCGCAGCAAGTCGCCTAATTCCAGCTAAAGCAATATCTCCGACTTATTTGGCTCGTTTGGCATAGTCTACAGCGTATAATATATGCCCACGCGTCTTATCACTTTATTCCTGTAAATCTTCATTCACAAGCGTCGGCGTCATTGGCGTAATGCGTGATGGCATGGCCATATATTCGCCTTGCTGTTTGATAGGCAGAGCAGGAGCTATCAATGTGCGGCCAAACACAATGGCTGTATATATTACAAATGATGCTGTTATAAACCAGAAGAACGCACCAGGGCCAGCGACCATCATGGATACTGATGCCAGTAACGGACCGGTGAGCGACCCCATTCCTGACACAATGATGACCCGTGAACTTGCCGCAATAAATTGTTCTTTTTTCAAATGGTCATTGGTATAAGCGGCACAAACCGGATAAAGGCTTGCGGCGAAGAAACCGAGCAAGGCGAATAGCGCCAGCAGCACATAGTAATTCTCAGAGAATAGCGCACATAAAACAGACATAAAGATTGTCGCAACACAGACGGCCAGAATTGTTGGTCTTCTACCGATTTTGTCCGATAACTGCCCGATAGGTATTTGTCCCAGCACGCCGCCAAGAATGTAAATCGCGATAAAGAGCGAAATTTGCGAGATGCTCATGCCGCTATCAAGCGCATAAACAGGGCCGATCGTCATAATTGCTGCGCCAACGACCCCCGCAATAAACACGCCGACCACGGCAGTTGGCGATATGTTGTATAGCTCCAGCAGCGACAAAGGCTCTGGCGTTTGAATTTCAGGTGCGGGACGTTTGCTAAGCGCAATAGGTACAAGCGCAATAGAAACCAGCACAGATGTCAGGATAAAGAGTGTGACTTCTTCGGGCGGGGCGACATTCATCAAGAACTGGCCGAAAAACATAGATCCAAATCCGCTAATGATATAAGCGCCCATTAACTTGCCGCGTACTTTGTTGTTTGAAATATCGTTTAGCCAGCTTTCTACAACGATGAACATACCGGCATAGGCAAGACCGCTTATAAGGCGCACAATAGTCCATGTGACAGGGTTAATAAACACACCGTTAAACAGTACAGATGCAGATGCTAACGAAGCCAGCGCGGTAAATACGCGAATATGGCCGACATTTTTCACAAGTCCTGGAACAATCATACAGCCGAAGAAATATCCGCCAAAGTAAGATGACATGATCACACCGGTCCAGATATAGCTAAACCCTTCGATAGATGCACGAACGCCAAGCAGCGTGCCCTGCAGCCCGTTACCAATCATAATCATGGATAAACCGAAGAATAGGGGCCAATTGTCTTTCAGGATTTTGAAAACATCGTTCACTTGGACACTCCCATAAGAAATTAATAGTTACACTTGTACCCAATTAACCCAGCAAGTCCATAAGAGCAAGGGGTTTGAAATAATTATTTTATATTGGAATTTTTAATGCGGATTTCACCCGCAACACTATGCATTTTGATCAGCAATTCTGATGAAATGATAATAAAAGAAATGGCGGACACGGTGGGATTCGAACCCACGATAGAATTTTCACCCTATACTCCCTTAGCAGGGGAGCGCCTTCAGCCACTCGGCCACGTGTCCACGTTCATTGCTGAAGAGATACTGGATTATCAGAAGATTGCAATAAGATCAATAACGGACATGATCTTTGTACCATTTTTTATGTGATATTAGCCAATGTGCGTGGCAAGCGTATCAATCCAGTCCTCAACTTGTGCGCCATCGTAATATTGGCCTATATAATGGACGAGCCAGTCATTACCTGCATTCTTACGGAATAGCCGAACAAACGCGAAAGCTGTTTTGTCGCCACCTTCGTCTTGGCCAAGCTGGATGTTGATCTGGTCTTCATCTGTTTTTCCGTCTGCAATGCGCACTTCGGGGTTGTTGATTTCTGCAAACGTGTGACCGCTTTGGCATTCGACAACGAAAATAATATGGCGCGCTGCTTCGGGAAAGCCTTTCAGCTCTACAGAAATTGATTCATCATCATGGTCGCCGGTTCCGCTCATATCATCGCCGGAGTGATAAACATGTCCGGATTGGTCCATTGTTTCGCTGGCTGTGCCGGATACACCGTCAATCGCATCGTCGTGTTCGTCATAAATCACACAAGCCAGATCCAGATCAAATGTGTTGTCATTTTTATCCATGACATTACTGCGCACCGCGCGAACAAGCTTATTGGTATGAACGGCTTCTGTGTTCGGATCCCACCGTAGACCGATTAAAATGCGGTTTTGCGCGGTTTCACTATGTCTTAAAGGGGTGATGTCACCTTTTTGTGGAGTAATGGCCATGATGTCAGTCCTTTTGATCAAGATTTCAAGTTATGACTCTGTGCTGCCCGATGCATGAACGCATGGAAGAAGTATTGTCGTCAAATTATACACCTAAAACGATATCAAGAAAGTTTTGTTTTCAAAAGCTCGTTTACAGCCGCAGGGTTGGCCTTGCCTTGTGATTTTTTCATCACCTGACCGACAAAGAAACCAAAGAGCTTGTCTTTACCTGCTTTGTATTGTTCGACCTTATCTGCGTTTTCGGCAAGAACTTCATCAATAATGCCTTCAATAGCGCCGGTATCGGTTACCTGTTTCAGGCCTTGTTCTTCAACAATTGTCGCCGGGTCTTTGCCGCTTTCGATCATAATGTCAAACACGTCCTTGGCGATACGGCCAGATATTGTTTTATCTTCGATTAAGCCAACAAGTTCCCCGAGATGTTCGGCGGAAACCGGAGAGGATTCAAGTGGTGTGTTGTCTTTGTTTAAACGACCGAGCAATTCATTGATGACCCAGTTCGCCGCGAGTTTCGTATCACGGCCTTTTGTAACCGTTTCAAAATAATGCGCTCTGGCATGTTCGGCGATCAAAACGCCCGCATCATATGCGCTGAGTTTATAATCTTCGATGAAACGGTGTTTCTTTTCATCCGGAAGTTCAGGCAATGTTTTGCGGATATCTTCGATCCAGTCATTTGCAATTTCCAGCGGTAGAAGATCAGGATCAGGGAAGTATCTGTAATCATGGGCTTCTTCTTTTGAACGCATAGAGCGTGTCTCGTTCTTAACCGGATCCCACAAACGTGTTTCCTGAACAATTTCACCGCCATTTTCAAGAATTTCGACCTGACGATCGGCTTCGTAAGCAATGGCTTGTTGCACAGCTTTAACCGAGTTCACATTTTTAATCTCGCAACGTGTGCCCATCTCTTCGCCTGGTCTGCGCATAGATAGGTTCACATCCGCACGCATCGAACCTTCATCCATGTTACCATCACATGTGCCAAGGTAGCGCAGGATCATACGGAGTTTGTTGATATAAGCGGTAGCTTCGTCCGCCCCTCTGATGTCTGGTTCGGAAACGATCTCCATTAACGCACAGCCGGAACGGTTCAAATCAACATAGGATTTTGTCGGGTGCTGGTCATGCATGGACTTGCCTGCATCTTGTTCCATATGCAAACGTGTAATGCCGATAACTTTGACGCTGCCATCGGGAAGATCGACTTCTATCTCGCCTTTGCCGACGATAGGGTGTTCGAACTGTGAAATTTGGTAACCTTGTGGAAGGTCAGGGTAGAAATAGTTCTTACGTTCGAAGACAGAAAAATTATTGATCTGCGCGTTTAGCCCTAAGCCTGTACGAACAGATTGCTCGACACAATATTCATTAATAACCGGAAGCATGCCGGGCATTGCGGCATCAACAAGGCTGACCTGCGAATTTGGCTCCGCACCGAACTGAGTCGCCGCGCCGGAGAATAGTTTAGATTTGGCTGTGATTTGGGCGTGAACTTCAAGCCCGATGACCATTTCCCATACGCCTGTTTCGCCTTGAACTGTTTGTGCCATAGTTTTATTTCCTTTTTTAGTCGTCCTAAATGTCGTTATCTATGTGTGCCTTATTCGGCATATTTGTTGAAGCATGATTTGTTAAAGTCACGGCTAGCGCGCATAAACACCGAGTCTGTCATAATAGCTGTCACGGCATCATTGACCTGCAATACAGGGTTGTTCAGCAGGACACCTAATCTGGCTTCGGCTAGATCTTTGAAAAAGCTTTCTGTTTCATTTGCAATACAGTTACACATTTTCGTTTTGACACCCTTTGTCTTGATGTAAGAATCGTATTGTGGGTTTTCCTTGCAGCTATTAAACGTTTTGTCCTTGGCAATGATATATGCACAAGGGCCTTGAATTTTCTGGATTTCGACTTCTCTTGAGAGCTGTGCTTCTTGTTGTACGCCTAAAATATCAATCTCACCGCTTGGGTTCTTCTTTTGCTCGTTTGAGAATATTTGCAGCTGTGCGGCTGTACATGCACAAAAATCTTCAACGGCTGTGTCCGATGCCTGACCGGCGCGGAAGCTTTTACATGTTTCGAAAGAAGACACATCAGTAACCTGCGCAACCGCCGAGTTTGACGATATAGTAATTGCGGCAATAACAGTCATCGCAACGGCCAGAGAAAAAATAAATGTGCCAGCGGCGCGAAGTTGACTGAATAGGCTTGGTGTATGGTTCTGCATTTTACGTACCTTGTGTTGTTTTGCGTTATCTATTGGTTATTCTGAATACAATCCAGTGCCACCTGCTTTTCTTTTTGTTCAAAGCTGGGGCTGTTTACAATTGGGGACATCGGGTCATAAATATTCGGGTTTTCTTGTAATATTTTCGCGATTTCATTCTGGGCTTCCTGCGCAGTATAGTGCGCCATTTCATCGGCGACACAGTCACAAATTCCTGCATCAACCTGAAATTTGTTGCTGACGCAGCGTTTATATATCAAATCCCTGACCGGAAATTCCATACATGGCGCATAGATGCCAATAACCATGGCATTTTTACCCTGACGGATGACCGCAGGATCTGTGTGACGGGTTTTTGCAAGATCATCAATAGTCAGGTTTTCCTGCATAAAATGCGCGGTACATTCACAAAACACCTTATGGGTGCTTGCGCTCATGCGTTCATCCGTATGGATCAGGCAATTGCGATAGTAACTATCTTTCATTTGGTCGCTTATACGCATCTGTTTTTGCTGTGCCGAGGCGGTAAAGGGTAGAGTTGCCACAGTAATGACTGTCATTACGGCAAAACAGATCAATATAATGCGCTGGATAGATGATTTCATTATGCTGCTTTCAATATGGATGAATCAGGCATCGCCACAAAATTTGCCGCTTTCTCTAATACGCCACCAACACGTAATACGGTTTCTTCGTCCCAGCTTTTGCCGATGATTTGTAAGCCAAGCGGCAATCCATTTGCACTTAAACCGGTTGGCAGAGATAGCCCAGGAAGACCTGCAAGGTTTACAGAAACAGTAAACACATCGTTCAGGTACATTTTGATTGGATCTTCTTCTTCCTGTCCTAATGCAAAGGCTTCTGACGGGGCTGTCGGTGTCAGAATCACATCACATTGCTTATAGGCATTTTCAAAGTCTTGGGCGATCAGGCGACGTACGCGCTGTGCCTTGACGTAGTATGCGTCGTAATAGCCGGCAGATAGAACATATGTACCAATCATGATCCGGCGTTTTACTTCATCGCCAAAACCCTCGGCGCGTGTGTTTTCGTATGTTTCAATCAGGTTATCGCCCTCGATACGCAGTCCGTAACGCACGCCATCATAACGGGCAAGATTGGATGATGCTTCGGCTGGTGCGATGATGTAGTAGGTCGGCAGCGCATATTTAGTATGCGGTAGTGACACATCAACAATCTCTGCGCCTGATTCTTTGAGCCATTCAATACCTTGATCCCAAAGCGCGTCAATTTCCGCTGGTGTGCCATCCATACGGTATTCTTTGGGAATGCCGACTTTAAGACCGCGAATATCTCCGGTTAAAGCTGCAGAAAAATCAGGAACCTTGATGTCGGCTGAAGTGCTGTCTTTTGGGTCATGTCCGGCCATTGATGTCAGCATAAGAGCGCAATCTTCGACCGTACGCGCCATAGGGCCGGCCTGATCCAGTGAAGATGCGAAAGCAATAACGCCCCAACGTGAACAGCGGCCATATGTGGGTTTAATACCGGAAATGCCACAAAAACTTGCGGGCTGGCGAATAGACCCACCAGTATCAGTTCCTGTTGCGCCCATAGCCATACGCGCAGCCACAGCACTTGCAGAACCGCCAGAAGAACCGCCAGGTGTCAGTTCAATATCAGGCGCGCTTGTACTGCGCCATGGGTTGATGACGTTACCAAAATAACTCGTCATGTTGGATGAGCCCATCGCGAATTCATCAAGCGAGGTCTTGCCCAGCATAACAATGCCGTCATCAAACAGGTTCTGCGATACGGTGGATTCATATGTTGGAACAAAGTTTTCTAAAATATGGCTGGATGCAGTGGTGCGAACGCCTTTTGTACAATACAGATCTTTAATTGCAAGTGGTATACCATCAAGCGGCTTGGCATCACCGGATGCACGTCTTTTATCCGACGCATCGGCTTGCTGTAGCGCAAGTTCAGGTGTTTTTGTTACAAACGCGTTGAGTTTGTCATGGGCTTCCACAGAATCAATATGTGCCTGTGTGAGTTCTTTGGATGTAAAATCCTTATTCTCAAGACCTTTGAGAGCCTGTGCAATGGTAAGGTTGGTCAGCTCGCTTGGTGCGTTACTCATGATCTTTTGCCTTTCTCTATAATTGTCTTTCTGGCAATGATGGTTGTTGCTGCAGCTATGATAAGGCCATAGCCAATATACATTATAACTTGGTTTTCCATGTTTAGAAATTTGCCGGGAATGTCCGGACGCATTACGCAAATAAGACCTGCGATCAGGAATAATGCGAAATCGAAAATAAGAACCATAGCGATCATATTTGTGGTTCTGTTCGCTTGGTCTTTGCTTTGATCAGCTGGTCTGTTCATAGTATTGTTTCATTTCTTTTTTGCTGGGTATAGGGCGTGTTCGTTTATTCGACAATTTTAGGTACCACATAAAAACCTTCTAAAGATTCAGGCGCGTTGGCCAGAACATCTTCCTGACAATTGCCGTCAGTTACTTCGTCTTTACGTTGTTTCATTCCGATATCTACCGGGCTGGGCAGGGGATCAACATTGTCGGTGTTTACTTCTGCAAGTTGCTCGACCCATTTGATAATTGTATTGATTTGCGGAACGCGTTCTTCAAGTTCTGCATCATCCATTTTAAGACGGGCCAGTCTTGCGACTTTGGCAACAGTTTGTTTATCAAGAGACATTGGTTTTTTATTCCTTTTTATGTAGCTCTATTTTATGGCTCTGTTTCAACATTAAAAGCGATGTAAGAGGCGATGTAAGAGTTGATTACGCGTTTTAACATTCTGCGTTACTATAGGCAAGTCAGGATAGTCCTGTAAAGCCCAGTTTTTCAGGATATTTTTGCGATAAATCGAAGTTGTTTTATACATTAAAACCGCAAAACCATATGATTTGTTTTTATTTTGCTACTCTGTGCGCGATGGGGTATAGGATAGCTGTTATCAGGATCGGTAATAGATGCTGTAATCATAGAGACGGGAAGCACCGCAACGCCGCAATAGAAATAACGGGATGAAGAAATAACGAGATGACAATTTGCTATGTAACCGAGATTATTGAGCAAAAACCTCTAACCGGACGGTTGATGGGACTTGATATTGGTAAAAAGACAATTGGCATTGCTGTATCAAATGGCACGCAAAGTATAGCGACGCCATTATGCACGATAAATCGTACTAAATTCTCTAAGGATATAGCCAAGCTGGATAAAATCATTCAGGACTACGAAATCTGTGGTTATGTTGTTGGATATCCTGTGAATATGGATGGGACAATTGGGCCGTCTTGTGACATGGTGATGTCATTTGCCGACGAGTTTTCCAAATATCCACAATTTGTGGGGGTAAATCCGTGGATAGCATTGTGGGATGAGAGGTTATCCACACAGACTGTGAAAGAAACTGTGGATAAATTTGTGGATAAAAGAAAGACCAAGCAAACAGCAAAGGATAAAGGGG
>JAUILO010000070.1 GCA_030432775.1 Alphaproteobacteria bacterium | reverse complement strand
CGGCACGGAGATAAGTGATAAATCCATAGTGTCCGGATCATAAACACGATCGACAGTTATAGCGCCGGGAATATTATATCGCTCTTCGAATGCTTCACGGACATAGCCATTATAATCTTCAAGCGCACTATCTACGGCGGCCATAGCCTGTTCGTAATTCATGTCGGTATATTCCATGACAAGACGCGCGCCGTTATCAGCCATTTGGTCATAAAGAGGACGTGTATCGACAAGCGTGCAATCCAGATCAAAGATAAAGGCTGCTTCTTTGTCGTCTTTGAGTTCATTAAAGATTCTGCGCAAAGTCGGCATGTTTTTAAACTTCCCAATTTTTTCTTTTATTTCTAGGCCTTTTGGCGTTGATCTGTAAAGAAAAAATCGGAATTTGTTTGGTGCAGCGCATTAACTAGACTGCTTCATTCATTAATTGAGGGTTTATTGCGAAGGTGGTAGTTTGTCAGGGTATAAAATTTTAAACTGAACGCCGGTCAGATAAACCGAATGGATATGAGCGTTAAAATTATTATTCTTGCTGGTCATGATCTTGATGATCTGGACTGGACGAGGTCACAAATCGGCATAGATGATCTGATCATTTGCGCCGATAGTGGCTTGCGCCACGCGATTGCACTTGGCGTTATTCCGGAATATGTCATTGGTGATTTTGACTCGGTTGATCCGGCGCATCTGGACTGGGCAAAAGCACAACAAGGCGTTGCTGTTCATCATGATGCAGATCAAAATGCCACAGATTTACAAAAAGCCCTCCGTCTTAGTCAGGAACATTCAAAAGATGCACAGATCATCGTATTTGGCGCACTGGGTGGCAGGCTGGATCACCAATTTGGCAATATTTTATCGCTTGAGCAGTTTGATGGGCATTCCCGTATTGCTTTACGCGATAAAACTACTCATCTGCGCTTGTTATCACAGCCTTTCTCGTTTGAAGGTCAGATCGGTGATTATGTGGGCGTTATACCATTGCGTGAGACGAAAAATCTTCGCTATGAAGGGCTGGAATATGCTGCTGAGGATTTAGGGCCGCCATATAATTTGGGCTGGCTGGGGACGAGTAATGTGATGAGTGCAGATGAAGGGCGCGTTGATTTTGATTCAGGCATTGTCTTGTTTATTCATACAAGCGTGCCTGACTAAGGCCTTCGGCAATAACTGCCTTTATTTATCTTTATTGAAAACGATGGCGTGGCTACCTGTGTAATTCCAGACCAATGTGATGCCGATAGTAATGATTTTAGCGATCAAAACAGGCATATAGGAGTTGAGGAAAAGCAAGAATGCAGTGCTGATGCCAAGACCTGATCCCGTTATAACCAAAAATGTGCCGAATTGCGGCATGATCTTGTCTTTATTCTTGTCCTTGAATGTCCAGATTTTATTCATGAGGAAGCTACCGCATGTGGCCACCAGAAACGAGCAGATATGCGCAGCGGCTATGCCTGTTGATAGTCCGTATAACAACGCGAAAAAGACAAGAAAATCGACGCTGGTATTTACAGCGCCAACGAAACAGAAACGGACGAAATTTCCGTGGTGATTCCTGATCAACTCTGAGATATACTGCATAGGCTATGTCCAAATCTAAAACCGTAACGACAAAAAAGAAAACCGCTTCAAAAGCCTCAACTGCAAAACCTGCAGCGACTAAGCGCGCTCCTGCCCGTTCGTCGGGTAATAAAAGCAAAGAGCTGATTTCTATTCTTGTGCCCTGTTATAATGAACAGGCGGTTATTCATATGTGCCATAAGCGTATCACCGATGTCATTAGTGAACTTGAAAAAGATTATAAATTTGAGATTTGTTACATCAATGATGGCAGTAAAGATGAAACATTGAGTGATTTATTAGCGATCCAGGAAGCGGATAAACGCGTGATGGTTGTTAATTTGTCACGTAATTTCGGCAAAGAAGTCGCGATGACAGCCGGATTAGACCAGATTACCGGCGATGCTGTTATTATTCTGGATGCTGATTTGCAAGATCCGCCGGAGCTGATCCCTGATCTGATTAAAATCTGGAAAGATGAAGATTGCGATGTTGTATATGGACAGCGCATAAGCCGTCTTGGTGAAACATGGTTCAAGAAATTCTCTGCGGCGGTTTTTTATAAAATCATCAACCGGATTAGCCGCGTTGATATACCGCTGAATACTGGAGATTTCCGAATAATGAATCGTCGCGCTATTGATGCATTGGCACAATTACGCGAAAAGCATCGCTTTATGAAAGGCATGTTTGCTTGGATTGGTTATAAACAAGTGCCGCTTCAATATCAACGTCAGCCGCGCGCGGCTGGCCGCACGAAATGGGATTATATCTCGCTTTGGAATTTATCACTGGAAGGTATTACCGGTTTTAGCATGACACCGCTGCGTATGGCGACGGTCTTCGGCTTTTTGATATCGGCCTTTTCATTTCTTTTTGGGGCTTATATCTTGATTAAAACCTTGTTTTTCGGCAGTAACGTACCCGGCTATCCTTCTCTTATGGTGATGATCAGTTTCCTAAGCGGTATCCAGCTTTTAACCATTGGCATACTCGGCGAATATATTGGCCGGATATTTAGTGAAACCAAACGACGTCCGCTTTATCTGATCGATAAAATATATAAATCATGAAAACGACAAAATATTTCTGTCTGCTTTTGACCGTTATGCTATTGCCATGGCTGTTTATTCAAGCGCAGCTTAGTTTAAATGGTAATACAAGCTGGCTGCTTGTATCTGCTGAACGTCTGCTTGCCGGTCTTTCTATGGAGCAAGGCTATTTCGAAGTGAATCCGCCCCTTAGCGTTTTATATCACTTGCCGCCTGTAATTCTGGCGCGGATATTACCCGTGCCTGAATATTATCTGGTCTTTGCTTATTTCGTTTTTATGATCGGCCTGTCCGGTATCGCGATATATAAAATTTTGAGTCATTTTCCATCGATCACGAAAGCGCAAAATCATATTTTTATCGCGGCCTATATGGCGGCAAATACGATATTGCTTTCAATTACACTGGGTGAGCGCGAACAAATTGTCTTGCTGGGTTTAATGCCGCTGTTTCTGGCGCAGCTTGCTTTAACCTTTGGATATCAATTGCCGAAAAAATGGCTTTGGCCGGTCATGATTTTTGGCGCATTGGCTGTTTTGATTAAGCCGCATTTTGGATTATTGCCAACATTGCTATTGCTACATCGTATGATAGTACAGCGGAAGTTTTGGGTTATAAAGGACGCGGATTTCATTGCGCTGTCTGTGTGTACGCTTTCATATTTGGCTCTGGTATTCATTTTCTTTCGTGGCTTTATTGATGTTGTACTTCCTGATGTACTGGCGCTGTACGTATCTAACACCGATTATGATATCGCGATGCCACTCTTGTTGACGCATGGTTTTTTAATTTCTGTTTTGTTGATTGTTGAACTTGTAATTGGGCGTCCTGCCGAACAAAAACCGAATTTGACGATCGCGCTATATTTTGCCGCGCTTATTTGTTTGGTTCCCTTTGCCGTACAGATGAAGGGTTTTTATTATCATTTAATTCCGGCGCTGGTGTTTTTATATTGCGCGATTGCGATGTCCGTTTATGGCAATCTGATTGCCCGTATTAAGCGCGATAAATGGCAGGGCGTTATCGCCACGGCTTTTATCATTGTTCTGATTGGCGCGGCGTACATTGTCCGGCCGCCCATGACGCGCTTCCCATCGCATGAGGATTATAAAACCTTGCCGCTTAGTCAGGCTATTAAGAGCTGTGAAAAGCCATGTCCTTATTTCATTTTCCACAGCAGTACCGAGGTTTTATATTCAACCGTCTTCTATAATAGCGAAGAACATGCCTCGCGTTTTCCGACATTGTGGTTTCTGCCCAAGCTGGTTATGGATGCGCAAAAATTGGAAAAAGGGGAGGCTGCAGATTTAACAGCGGCGGATATAACGCATTACCGCAAACATTTTGCACATATGGTGGCCGAAGATTTCGCGATTTATAAACCGAAATTATTGTTGATCGGGCGTTTTGATATTCTGGATGACGGCAATATCTTTGATTTTGCCGATTTCTTTTCTATTGATGAAGACTTCAAACAGCAATGGGCGCATTACACCAAAGATGACGTGCTTGAGATTAACCGCAAGGATTATTTCACCGGCACGGCGCTGGAAAAAGATTACATGATCCAATACGACGTTTATCATCGCAAAGATGATTAATTCTGCTCATTTGTTTTTTTAAATGCGGGCGATTTATTTCGGTTGTGGCGTAGATTTTCGTTGATCCTGAATAAGTACAGGCCCCTCATCGCCGCCAGCGGGATCAAACCGTACCAATCCGAAATCAGTCAGCTTCAACGAAGGAATAACACATAGCGGCAAGAATGCCAGAAGCATGAATGGCTCGTGTATGGAAGAATTTAAATGTGTGGCAGCTTCCCGTAGGGCTTCCAGTTCTACTTTGACATCTTCATAGCTTTTATCGCGTGCCATAAGACCTGCGATCTCCAGTGCTATTTCTCCTTCAACTACGCCGTCTTTTACCACAACCATGCCGCCTTTTAGTTCTTTTAGGCGGTTAACAGCTACAGCCATATCTTCATTACTTGCACCAACAACAGTGATATTGTGGCTATCGTGACCAATAGAGGTTGCGATTGCGCCTTCTTTAATGCCAAAACCGTTTACAAAAGCTTTAGCCATGTTGCCATTTACGCCGTGGCGTTCAATAACCGCAAGTTTAAGCAGGTCTTGTCCGAAATCATTTTCAATGATGCCATCTTTATTGGCTTCCATTTCAAGCTTAAGATGCTTGGTCACAATTGAACCGGCTTCAACGCCGATAACGTCCACTTCGCCACTTTGACCCTTGATAACGAAATCATCAGAAGTGATTGTGCCGACGTGAATTGAATCAAGACCAACCGGATCAACATGCGGCAGGTTTTCAAATGTTGTATCGTCAACAATTGCACCGTCTTTGATGACGCTATGGATTTCACATTTATCAACATCACTGAGTAACACGATATCAGCTTGCCAGCCCGGCGCGATCAGGCCGCGTTTATTCCATTTAGGTGTATCCATATGCAGACCGAATTGCTGTGCCGCAGACCAGCTGGCCGCGCGGTATACTTCGGCAGGTTTATGGCCATGGGCAATCAGCTTGCGGATGATGTGATCCAGATGGCCTTCTTCGGCGATATCAAGCGGATTACGGTCATCGGTACAAATGCTGATGAAAGGTGATGTAAACGGGTTCAATTCCGAATGTAGCGCATCGATATTTTTGGCGGCTGTGCCTTCGCGTAAGAAAACATGTAACCCTTTATGGAGTTTTTCACGTGCTTCGGCCGCGCTTGTTGATTCGTGACAATTACGTACACCACATGATGCCATGGCGTTCAGCGCTGGTCCTAATATGCCGGGGTTGTGGCCATCAATATGGCCGTCCGCAAATGCCGCCAGTTTTTCAAGCACGTCAGGATCCTTGCCGAGGACGCCGCCAATATTCATAAATTCGGCCAGGCCAATGACATTTGTATGGTCTTTGAATTTTAATAGTGCCTTCGCATCAAGACTGCCGCCTGATGTTTCAAGATTTGTCGCAGGTACACATGAGGAAAGCTGGACAAATAAGTCCATCGCTGTGGCTTCGGAACTGTCAATGAAGTATTGCAGGCCTTCTTCGCCCATGACATTTGATATTTCATGCGGATCACAAATAGCTGTTGTTGTGCCTTTTGGCAGAACGCATCGATCAAACTCGGATGGTGTAATAAGCGAGCTTTCAACATGAACATGAGTGTCAATGAAACCGGCGACCGCAGTAAGGCCAGTGCCGTCAATTTCTTTTATACCTTCGTAAAAATCTGTTTCGTATGTACCGACAATTTTGTTGCCGACAATGGCAATATCGGTGATGGCTGTTTCGCCGGTGACTGTGTCCAGAAGATTAACATTCTTGATTACAACATCGGCCTTTGTTCTGCCGAGCGCCGCATCAATGTTGTTTCCAATTTCAGTGATAGTTGGTTTTTTCTTCTCAGACATGGTCTCTTCGTCCTCTAATAACCCTGTAAGTATAAAATTTTGTTGGTAATTTCGTGTTTTTATAGTGGCTAGGTTTAAACTTTTGCACCGCAAAAGTCAAGTTTTATGAAAAAGAAAAGCGGTGTGGTAAATGATGCCGCAATGGCTTATTTGCCGGTTTATAGTCTGTATAAAGGGCTGTTATATTATTCTGATAAGATTCTATTGGCACTTTATAGATGCTATATGTTGGTTGGCTTTGGGTATGATTTTGGTGCTGTATGGCTGTGATCTTCGGCGTTATCTGCGACAAAGCGATGCCCAAAAGCCCGCTTTAGCGCTGATTGTGCTGTGATCATGCCTATATCACGCAGGGATAACCTGTCGGTTTTATCAAGATGGGCTGCTCCGTCATTAATTTGAATATCAATAGAAGGTTTTTCAGCCTTTAAAGCGCTTTTAGCGATTTTTTGTACGGTTTGCAGGGTAATTGTTTCGGTTAAACCGCGATATATAACGGGGTCGATATGACCGGTTTTAATGACGGCGCTGAATATAGATGTTAAGACCTGTGTCCGGTCTTCTTCCTCTTTGCCAAATCCGTTATGTACGTCCATCCGCGCCAGCAACGAACGCTGTTCATCAACCAGATAACCATGCGCGTCCTGCCAGTCCTTTGTGACAATGGCAGTGGTTAATGTTTCTACGATGGATTCGCCTTTGGCTGCGGCGTTAAACGCTATGCCAATCAAACGCCCTAATGCCTGTTTTTCATTATCTAGCGGCTCGGCTATGCTTGCGCTATCTATATCATAAGGCAACTGCCCGACATCAAACATCCCTGTGAGCAAGCCATTGATTGCTTGTTGTCCGCCATGTCTGTCTTTATCAGTGGCTTTGCCTTTAAGTAAGCGGTATATCTCTGCGGTTTCAATCGCAATTGATTTGCTGAGTTTGAATGCAGGGTCTGTTAAATCGTTCAAGTGCTGGCCATATAGGCGCTCGGTTTCGATATATTCGGTTCCGGCAGACAAACTCTGTGCGACGTGGAAACTATGTTCTTGGTCATTCACTGTAATACGCAGATCGTTATATTCGGCGGCGGCGTAGTCGATTTGTTCTTTGGCGATATATCCATTGGTCGATACATCAATAAGCTTGCTGGCGGCATCAATCAGGCCAGGAAGAGCTTGATAGTAATCATGACGCTTGGCTAGTGTTTTAAAGGCACCTGCATAACGCTCGAAGTTTAGCTCGGCAATTGGAACAACATCTTTGCGCATAAGTTTAATGGCTGTCTCTGTATTTTGTTTGTTACAAGACAAGACAAAAGCGGTCGACCCGCTACCGATGACAGTGCCATAATGTGTGATGCTGTTAATTAAATCCTCTGGCAGTGTCTCGTCGATGCGCTCGAAAACTTCCCATCGCAGCGGTTTTTCGAATGCAATCTTGGTATCTTTGAGATCATCGCGGAACTGCGCAAGATCGGGATCGGTTAAATCCAGACTGCTGAGATAACTATGCGCGGCTTGTAATAGCTGCCCGCCTGCCGCCCCAGTTTTACCAAGAACGTATGACAAAACCTGACCCGGGCGCAGATCACCTTTTTGCGAGGATTCCTCAGTCGTAGCCAAAATCGCCGAGAATGTTGTACGCCTTAATTCGGGCGGGCAATTATCCAGATACACAATCAGTGCTTCTTTGGCTTCGGCTGAAAATTTACGTTCCTCGGGCAGAACTTTATCCAAAACGAATTTAACAGCCTCGTCAAATTGTTGGTCATCACTTTGTCCGACAGGAAATAACACGCGATCCAGATAAACTGTACGTGCGGCAAATGGCATCGCCCAGAAGTTCTGATGCAGGTAATCAACAATCACCTGTTCTTGGGACGGTGCAAGGAATATATGTTTTTCCGGATTGTAGAATTGCGACACAAAATCAGAAGCCGGACTTTCCTGATAAGCAGACATCGTTCTGTCTTTTAACAGGGCGGCAAATTGCAATGTGTGTTTTTTGGTAAGCGGTTCTGTAATGTATTCCAGAAATGCCTGACGGAGTTCCGGATCATTGGCGCAGGTGGCAATCGCAGATTCGATAACGCGCATACCGCCATCTTGCTTTAAAACCTTTTGGCTATAATGATCGATCAAAATTTCTTTGGTTTCAAGCGACGTGTCCTTTTGAGCTTCCACGGCATCGAGTAATCCGATCACACAATTCATGCCTTGCGTTGTATCCATTTTGTATATGGTGTCTTCGACAAGTTTTATGAATTTGGTTTTATAGTTTGTTTCACCATCATCAAGACCCAGCTTGCTATCTGTGGATGCAATCCATTCATCAACCGCCCACTTCCTGTAATCAGGATCTTTGATTTGTAATGCCATGAGTTGCCGTAGATAGCGCGCTCTCTCCTCAAGCGGCAGTTCCATAATGCGTTCACGTATACGGTTTTGGTATGTGCGTTCTAAAATAGGACGGAAGGCAAATACATTATGCGATGTACGCCGGTCAAAGCGCGATTCCTTGCCGTGATCTTTGATGTAGTTATTAATAAGTGTTGTAATTGGCGTAGATTTGCGTAGATCAATATCGCGGTTACGGCGAAGCTGTCTGTTCACCAATTTTTTCAGCTCGCGCTCATGTGTTTTGGCAAGTTTTTTATTGTCTAGGAAATCAAAGGTCGATGATACAGTGATGAAATCCAGCTCGGATATTGCAAAGCGTTTCACAGCTTTTGCTTTATCAAGCTTACGCAATGTACCCAGTAATTCGATTGCCTGTGTGTCTTCCCAGCTATGATCGATCCGGTCTTCGTTTCTTGATGATAGGTGATAGGAATCAAAGCCGGTAATTTTCTTGAATTTATCAAATCCCCTGACGGTGCCATAAGCACGCAGATTGAATATCTTGCGCGGGTTTATGGTGTAATATTCATCCAGATTACGAGCTTCCGGATTGGCGTAACGGAAATGTGCAATCATATTCACTTTGCGTTTGATCCGCAATTCATCGGGTTTTAGCGCCAGGACAGGTTCTAAAAACGGATGGGATGCATCAATCTTGATAGCGATTTCGACCGGCTGCTTATGTGCAGCCATCGGATTGATACGGGTTTTATATCGTACGTATTCATTCTTTTTTGGGTCGTACTTGCTTGTACGTCTTCGTTCTCTTTTGTCAGCATGGCTTGCAAGACGGTCTTCCATTGGGTGCCCGTCCGGCAATTTCCCGCGTACGCCTTTAAATTCACGCGACTGGTCTTCGAAAATATGCGCATAGCCGAAATATTTCTCTTCACTTTTTTGCATTAAATGCGGCAGTGAGTTTTTACGGACATAGCCTTCTAATCCGTAATCTTCAATTCTGTTTTCTTCATTATCATATTCCTCTGCGGCAATATTTCCGGTCAGGAAACTGTGATATGTCGGCTGCCATGTTTCGGGGTTGTCTTGCACCAGTTTTTTGAGGTGTTCCATAAAAGCGCTTGCGAAAGGAAATTTGCCCGGCACGATGGATGCTGTGGGCTCTAATTCTTCCATATGATCTGCTACAAAGCCCCAGAAGTCTTTCTCCATTTGTGACCAATCTGTTTGTTCGACGATTTCACTTTCGGCCTGGTCTCTGCGTGCTTGTTCCTCATATTCCCGCTGATAAAGATCGGCAGCACTATCAACACGGAAGCGCTCTTGATATTTTTCCAGTCTTTCTTTTTCCGTCAGGGCAAGTGCGGTAATATTACCGTGGTCATCAAAGGTAAGTTCGGTAAATTTCGTTCCTTCATTTGAAAAGCGGCTTGCTGTCCAATGTTCAATAGGGTCGCCGGATATACGAGGATCATTCGAACCGATATCCTTTGCCATCTCACGGATTAACGCATTACTTTGTTGTTCTTGTATTCGCGCCGGATCATTTTCATCAAGATCTGCTGTTTCGTTCTGGTTCATCCAGCTCACATGATCTTCCCATGGTAAGCGGATAAAGCCATGTTTTTCGATATCGTTTCTGATTGTTTGTCTGGACGGAAATTCCAGTTCTTCCGGTGTTAACCGTAAACGGTATATACCCCCCGCATATTGCCTCAAATCGTTTTCAGCACTTCGATAGTTTTGCGCTGCTTTTATGGCTTGGTCTCTGGTTTTAGCGTTCCGGAATGCGCTGGCATATATACGCAGGCGCAGCAGCTCTTGCGGCAATACCTTATCAAATTCATCGTTGCGATTGCGATTTATATTGTCGCGCTCACCCAGCACAAACCCGTTATAACTGCTATAGCGATGTAGGGGGTATTGTGCCTTGAGGTTTGTGAGATAGGCCAGTTGCTCAAGCACCCATTTATATTGGTCGCCTGTTTCATTGTCACTTTCGAAGACGAAATGTTGTCTATCCATCGCCATAAAATGCAGGAGCTGTTCATAGGCCTGTGCCTGTATTTTCTCTGTTTGTTCATCATGCAGATCAAGATGTAACTGGTCCTCATCCGGGTCTTGTCTATAGGGCAGAAGATCAAGCAAGGTCGGGCATATCCGCGTTGTCATTAAATGCGGATCGTAATCCATAACGGTGTATTCTTCGTAATCATCCTTAAATGAACGAGATTTTTTAGCTTTTTTACCGTTTTTCTTCTCATATTCATGTTCATCACGGTATTTTCGGCGGTAATCGATGGTTTCTTGCTCTTTTTTGGCAAGTTCTTGTTCATAAAACGCGGATATGAGCCGTATTTTATCGGGTGGAGATGCGTTTTCGAAGTGATTGTCGGCCTTATATTGCTCATATAGGGTTGTGTAGTGAATTGCATCAACGGCCTTAACCACTTCTGCCGGTATCATTGTGGTCGTGGCGCTCATTTTTTTTGTGAGCTGTAAATTGGCCAGCGCCAGTTCGGTGTTACGGATACGGTCGCCTATGTGCGGATGTTCATCAAGCATATGAGACAGTCTTGTGTTTTTATCGTTACGCCCATACGTGCCGTGCAGCAGCTTGAAAAAATCACCCATAGCATGCGGGTTATATCCGGCTTTTTCTGTCTCAATAACGGCATATACATCGCCTGCCGTTTCTTCGGGGCGACCATTTTCAAGATCTTCCCAGTTATTGTGGCGTAAAAGGTGAAATCTTTCATGGCCCAGTACAGCGGCTAAATGGTCCTCGCCAAATAGGCTTCGACTATCTTCTGCAAAATCAAAACTACTTTGATTATGGTCGGTATTTGATTGCGCGATGATGGTATCAAGAAGACCAAGACCGACAATCAGGATCGGTGTTTCCGCATAGGGGATGATGCCCGTATTAATGCCATGTTGATCACATAGAAAGATTTTCATGGGCGGGTTTGGTTTACCGGTGCTTGCCATGGCAAGGCGATCCAGAATCTTGCGGATATAATCAACAACGACTTTGGCTTCGGCGCTGTCTTCTTCGGAAACAAGATGGGATTCTTCAATCAGGTTCTTCGGAATCTTCCCTGCTCTGATCACGCGCTCAAGCTTTTCGTTATAGTCGCGGGAACTACGGCCGCCGTAACTAGCGGGAATAGTATAGGGGCGCTTGGGCGGTCTTGGCGTCTTATCGCTCTGTTCTCCGTCCGCGTCTATATTCTCATCCATGTATTGTGAGCTGGCCGATGCCATAATCTTGTGCCTGTTCAGATTATACTGGTTTTCCCATTATTTATGCGGGTTAGTATTGTCATAAAACATAGCAATATGTCAAGTTTTGGCCGTTCTTGCACCGCGCTTCTTTTGAAAGCCAAGCATTAACAGGATAAGACCGGCAAATGTGATGCTTGGTCCGAATGCTCTTTGCATTTTCTGGGTTTTGCGGGTTGATTTGATAATGCGCTCATCGATCGATAGTCCGGTCAGAACTTTGGTGTTGATTGTGTTTTGCGTTGCCACACTTGGCAGTTTTGCATCGATGGCCTGTTCGATCGCTTCGATCAATGCCTGCTCTTCGGCTTTACTTGTGGGGGTATAGAGTTTGCCTGAAAGTGTGCCGCCTTTATCACAATCCATTACAATATACGGAACGATTCCGTCTTTTGTCTTCACGGCTTCATAACTTTGAATGGTGCCCCTGCATTCCATGTGTTCTGCTGTGTAAAGCTGATAGGTGAAAAATAGGCCTGCGGATAGTAAAAACCATGCAAAAGCCTCAAGGCTGAACGATTTTGAAGATTGTGTCATGTGTGAATTCCATTATAAATGCCGTGCGTTCGAGTTTACTTTAGGTGAGTAAAGTACATCATATGACATGGACTAAATATTGGAAAAGAAAAATGGAGCGAGTGAAGGGATTCGAACCCTCGACTTCAACCTTGGCAAGGTTGCGCTCTACCCCTGAGCTACACTCGCGTTTTGTGGTAGGCAAGAAAGGACTATATAAATTTTGACGGACAATGCAAGAGAAAAGACTCATATTTCTTCGACTTCGTGTCAATACAGCCATGATGACTTGTATTGCGCGGCTTTGCGGCGGTAAAATTATCACGATCAACTGTTGATTTTCTGCAAAATATAGTTACTTTGCAAAGCATGAGCGCACAATCTGAACATATTGAACAAACACAGCAGGAATCTTTGCCGACCAGTCCGGAAGAACTTTTGGCGAAGCTGGATGGCTTGGGCATTACTTATACGCTGCATCATCATGCGCCTATGTTTACCGTTGCCGATGGTGAGGAGATAGAGCGAAACATCGAAGGTACGCATTGCCGTAATTTATTCCTGCGCGATAAACAGGAAAATA
>JAUILO010000069.1 GCA_030432775.1 Alphaproteobacteria bacterium | reverse complement strand
TTACCGGTCTTGCTATGCCTGAATATGATTATGACGAAGAAAGTGGCTATGACTTGAAAAAAGGATCCAAAATACGCCTGCGCGAAATTGAAGATAAAACCGGTGCTGAAAGTGGCTGGGAAGTGTCCACAACGCTAACCTCAGCGCCTAAATACCTGACCTTGCAGGAATTCGAAGAATCGTTCCATGCAGGAAAAGTGAATAACCGCATGGCACAAAATTACGGCTTTACCGATGCCCGTCACATGTACAGAGAAGTCAGTAATTGGTTTACATCAATTCAAAGACCAAAAGATTCGCCGGAAAACCGTATATTATTGGTACGTTTTAAACCGGTTGATAAAGAAAACATGGTTTATTTTGATCCGACAATTATTCCGCGCGCTGCTGTAACTGATAATTACTATCAGAGCAAAGGCGAGATGCGTAATAAGTGGGGATCATTCCCGGCCAATAAGCTGTAAGGCTTATGCCGGAACATCTGGCCAGAATATGGCCGGGATCTGGAGTGAGAAAGGGGCAAAGTTTCTTTGCCCTTTTTTTATGCCGCATATACATGGCCGCATATACATGATTGTAGAGCGGAATTTGTTTTCTTCCGGATTTTTGTTCTCTGGTTTGTTATATGACTTGTTTTGGCAAAACCCTATTAAAACGCTACTAAAACCCTATATTGCAAATAAATGCACTGGTAGTCGTAGTTAAAATGACTATGCACTTTAAACTAGATCTATCGTCAGTATAATGGGGAAAGTTTGTTGAGCGGGTTAAGTGGCTCCTCGAGCAGGATTCGAACCTGCGACCAATTGATTAACAGTCAACTGCTCTACCGCTGAGCTATCGAGGAATGCTTAAACCGGACTATAAACTAGATTTGTATTTGGATTTCGTCAATAGTCTTATTGCGGTATAACTACAATAATCGGGATAAATGTAAAGGGTTAAATATGAGTTTGAAGAATAAAGTGGCTTTAATCACTGGATCAACCAGCGGAATAGGGCTTGGAATAGCCCATAGGCTCGCAGAATCAGGCGTACATATCGTTATGAACGGTTTTGGTGATGCAGAGGCCATTGAAGGCCATCGCAGCGATATAGAGGCCAAAGGCGTACGATGTATATATCATGCTGCGGATATGACCAAACCCGAAGAAATTCAGGATATGGTCAAAACAGCCAAAGATGAGCTGGGGCAGGTTGATGTATTGGTAAATAACGCAGGCATTCAGCATGTAGCGCCGGTGGATGAATTTCCAATCGAAAAATGGGATGCCATTATTGCTATTAACATGTCGTCTGCGTTTCATACCATACGCAATGTGCTTCCACATATGAAGCAGCAGGGCTGGGGGCGTGTAATTAACATTGCATCGGCCCATGGCTTGGTCGCATCACCCTATAAAAGCGCCTATGTGACGGCAAAGCATGGTATAATGGGGCTGACGAAGACAGTGGCGCTGGAGGTTGCAGAGAAGAATATTACAGTGAATTCGATATGTCCTGGCTATGTGAAGACACCGCTTGTCGAGGGGCAAATTGCGGATACGGCAAGATCCCGCGGTATTACTGAAGAACAGGTCGTGAATGATGTCATGCTCAAGGCGCAGGCAACGAAAAAATTTGTGACGATTGAGCAGGTGGCCGAAATGGTGGTGTTCTTATGTGGAGATGCTGCCGAAAATATGACTGGAACGCATTTATCTGTTGATGGTGGCTGGACGGCACAGTGATATAGGGTTAATTCTTATATTAGCGTTTTATTATCTTGAAGTTTTATTTTTATTGTTCATATTGGTTTGTAATTATAGGTTGTCGTGGTTTGCTACGATAAAGGTTATATCAGGAAGATGTCTATGGCTGAGTTCAGCAGGTTATTAGAAACAGTTGAAGCGTCACTATTTGTTAAGTTCAACGAACTAAAAAAGAGAAACGTTAGAATTGGTACAACGCGCACGAGTGTTACACTGGAACCGCAAGTATGGGATATATTGCACGAAGTCGCCGAAGAACAGGGGTGTACAGTGCATGAATTATGTACATTCATTTCCGAGCGCAAAGATAAGAAGTCAAGCCTGACATCTGCAATACGTGTATTTTTACTGTCTTATCTGCATGTAAGATCTAAAAAAGGTAAGTAAATGGCAAAGTTACTTTTAGTTGATGACAACAAAGCTGTTGTTGATTTGATGTTCGAAATTCTAAGTGATGAAGGGCATGATGTCGTGATTTCCAGAAACGGAAAACAGGCGATAGAGCTTTTGGAAAAAGATAACAACTTCGACATTATTATTTCAGATATCTTGATGCCGGTTATGGATGGGTTTGACCTTGTTAAATATCTGTCGGGTATTGATAAAATTCCTCTGATCGTAATGTCGGGTGGCGGTATCAGTATTTCTTCAAGCAGTGCCCTTAAGGCCATGGAAGGTGATGCGGATGTATTGCTACGTAAGCCTGTCAATATTGAACAACTCAACGAAGCAATTGCCTCATTGTTGTAAGGTTTCTTTTAATCCAGCTCCTTATCTGAAGCGGATTTTTCTATTAAATTGAAAGCTGATGAAATGTGATCTGTATTATTGAATAATACAGGGTTTTGGATAATGGAGGCACGGGCCGGAATCGAACCGGCGTACACGGATTTGCAATCCGCTGCATCACCACTCTGCCACCGCGCCTTATCCAAATTGCAGTAGAAGATGAATAGAGGATTATGGCGGGTAAAGTCAAGCCTAATATCTGTGGCCTAATATCTATGGAAAGGGCTAGTCAAAACTTTGGTGATAAGGTATGTAATAGGTGTATATATGACCGCCTGGCGGTTATCATCCTGACAGTAGTAGTTTCTAGTTTTTATTTATAGAGTGTCCCATGACAAATTTTGATCAAGCCCGCGAAAATATGGTTGAATGCCAAATCAGAACAAATGGCGTTTATGAAGAACAAATTCTTGATGTTTTTCGGACTATTCCGCGCGAAAGCTTTCTTCCGGTTGATAAAAAAGGTGTGGCCTATGTTGATGAAGATGTCAGAATCGGAGCAAATAGTTTTCTTTTAGAACCACGGGTTCATGCCCGTATGTTACAAAGCGTAAAGCCGGATGCTGATGATGTTGTTTTGAACATTAATGATTGTACGGGTTATTCTTCGGCTTTGTTTTCAACGATTGTTTCGACGGTTGTTACAATTAATGACGAACATTGCGCGCTTGAGGCCGCCAAGCATATCTGGGATCAACTTGATTGTAACAATATTGTTGTGTTTGATGCTGCGCCATCAACTGGCGCTCCGAAACACGGTCCGTACAATATTATTTTCATCAACGGCGCGGTGGCACAGCTGCCGCAAACATTGTTAAAACAGCTCGCTATTGGCGGACGTTTGATTGGCATTGTAAAACCGGCAGACCAGCAACATGGCGTTGTGACTCTTGCTGAGTGCACTGGCAAAGATGAATACACAAGCACAAAGCTTTTTGATGCGGCAGCATGTTATGTGAGCGGTTTTGAGGCAGAACAACCTTTCAAATTATAGAGTGGCCGGAATGCAATTAAAGGAACTGTCTTTTGCTCTGTCTATTCTTGCTATGGGTTTTTTGCCAGTGCAAGCATATGCTGAAGGAAACAGACCTTTGCAAAGCGGCGTTGTGCCAATATCAGAAGAGGTGCTTGCGGCATCACCGCTGGAGATAATTGAAGGTGAGTTTGTATCCGCTCCGGCTACGAAAGATCCTGCAATGCTTGATGCACAAATACAACAAGCGCCAGATGAAGCGGCAGCGACGTCCATAGATGGTACAGTGATGATGCCAGCCTTCAAAAAAGTTCGAGAAGAAGTTCAAGACCAAGCGGTCAATGACGCGCCAGACCAAGAGGACGTTGAAGTTATTTCCGAGATTAAAGTCGAAATACAGCCTGAGACAAAGCCGGATATGTATGTAGAATTCCATGTTGAATCTGAAACAGAACCCGAAACCTTATCCGGCGAAACTTTACATGATGATGCCACAGACATAACGACTCATATCATTACAGAGGATATGCAACATGATAGCCTGATCGAAGTGTTGATATGGTCAAACCAGAATAACCCGACACTAAGAGCGGGCCGCGCAGAACTGCGTAGCTCATATGAGGAATTGGCTCAGGCATTTTCAGGCTTTTTGCCAACGGCACAGGCGACAGGTGCGGTGCAATCTGTTGATAGCGCGGGCAGTAATTTTGGAAGTGCAAAAGGCACAACATCAAAAGAAATGGATGTCAGTTTTAACCAGCCATTATACAGGGGCGGTGAAACGGTCTCGGCAATGAAACGCGTACGAGCAGATATTGCGGCAAAGCGCGATAGCTTTCAATCTCTTAAGCAATCTGTATTGCTGGATGTGGCAACCGCCTATATGGATTTGCTACGAGACCAATCCTTACTTGATCTGGCTGATAATAATAAAGAGGTCATAGCGCAGCAATTAGACGCGGCGCAGGCGCGTTTTGATGTGGGCGAATTGACGATGACCGATGTAGCACAGGCGCGCTCCCGTCTGGCCAGTGCCGAAGCAGACCGTGTTAAGGCGGTCGGAGTATTGCGCGCAACACGTTCGCGTTTTGAACGTTTGAGTGGCCGCGATGCGGAAGAGCTTGTATTGCCGCGCAATCATTTTGTCTTTCCGCCAACTCTGGATGAGGCAATTACAATCGCTCTGGATGCAAATCCGGATATTACAGCCCTACAAAATTCACATTTAGCCGCCGAGGTATCTGTGGACGAACATTTTGCGCAACTATTGCCTGATATCGACCTGACAGGCGGGTGGAATAAAACATATGATCCCCAGCCGGGCCTGATCGAAGAGCAAACGAATAAAACAATCGGTGTAACAGCGACGATACCGCTTTTTCAAGGTGGTTCTGTGCGTTCGGAAGTCAGACAAGCCAAGCATACGGCAAATCAACGCTATATCGAGATTATGGAGATGGCGCGCATTGTGAAAGACGAGGTGATTAGCAATTGGGAAGCACTGGAAGCATCACGCACCGAGATAATCGCTCGTCAGGTACAAGTCGACGCAGCACGAATCGCACGCGAAGGAGTAGGGGCGGAAAACCAACTTGGGGTGCGTACCGTGCTTGATGTGCTGGATGCAGACCAAGAATTGCTCGATGCGCGCAATTCCTTGGTTTCTGCCAATAGAGACAAGATTGTAGCACAGTTCTCTTTAGCTAAAAGCCTTGGCTACCTTCTGTCACCAGAGTTCTCGGGTGGCCAGAAATTCGTTGAAGATACCGTTACCGAAGAAGGCCTTAAGTGGAAAATTCTGGGGATGGATGTGGATATAGAGTCTATTGACCCTTAATCCCCCTTTGACAAGCGGCTATCATTCTATCACAATTATTTATAGCGCATTGAATCAACACGGTTTTCATTTTATGTCAGAAGAAGAAACAGATCAGGAACCTTCAATTGAGGAAATTCTTTCTTCTATTCGTCAGATAATATCGGACGATGATGAGGACGAAACTGCTGCCGAAGAGGCTGTAGAGGAAGATCCGACTCCAGAACTAGAGCCTGAGCCAGTACCAGAGCCAGTACCAGTACCAGAGCCAGAACCTGTTGCGGCCGAGGAAGAGGACGTACTGGATCTTACTGAAATTCTTGAAAGCGACGACATTATGCCTGAGCCTGAGCGCGTTGAGCTGGATTTGAGTGATCCAGATGACGAGGAAGAATCGGAGCCTGAGCCAGTACCAGAGCCTGAGCCAGAACCGGAGCCTGAGCCTACTGAGATTCCAGACAGTCTGGGCAGTGATGATTCTATTTTCACAGATACCGCAGCTGGAGCGGCATTTGAAGGGTTTTCAAAACTTGCGCATCATGTACCGATTGGTCGTGATGGAATTAGTCTTGAGGAAATCGTTCGTGAGATGCTTAAACCTATGGTGCGTGATTGGCTGGATAAGAACCTGCCTAAAATTATCGAAAAGCTTGTCAAAGAAGAGCTACAGAGAATTTCCAAGCAGGCTTTAGACGATTAACCTACGGTATTAAAATCCTAGAAAATTAGCGATTTAAGGTTGGAAAACTGTTGGTTTTCCGCTATCAAGGAGCTGTCTGTTATCAAGTAGTCACACTACACAAACACCGGATTGAGTTAGAGTTATGTTAGAAAAAACATTCCAGCACGGAGCCCTTGAGGAAGAGCATTACAAAAAATGGGAAAACTCAGCATCGTTTGCTGCAAAACCAGAAAGCAATAACGCGCCTTATGCCGTGATGATGCCGCCACCCAATGTGACGGGTAGTCTTCATATGGGGCATGCGCTGAATATGACGTTACAGGACATCCTGACCCGTTATAAGCGTATGAAGGGGTTTGATGCACTTTGGCAGCCTGGAACAGACCATGCCGGTATTGCCACACAGATGGTCGTAGAGCGCCAGCTTGATGAAAAAGGTACATCCAGACGCGACCTTGGCCGCGAAGAGTTCCTGAACAAAGTATGGGAGTGGAAAGAAGAGTCCGGCGGTACAATCGTTCGTCAGCTCAGAAGACTTGGCGCAACGCCGGATTGGGATCGTGAGCGTTTCACGATGGATGATGGTTTATCGGCTGCTGTTCGTAAGGTATTTGTGCAGCTTTACAAGGAAGGTTTGATCTATCGTGACAAACGCCTTGTGAACTGGGATCCTAAACTTCTGACGGCTATCTCCGATCTGGAAGTCGAGCAGCGCGAGAATAAAGGTAGTATGTGGCATATTGATTACCCTATTGAAGGTGAACAAGCCCAGACAATCCGTATTGCGACAACGCGTCCGGAAACGATGTTTGGTGATACCGCGATTGCTGTGCATCCGGATGATGAGCGTTATAAACACCTTGTCGGCAAATATGCGATGATTCCTATCGCAAATCGTTTGATACCGATTATTGCAGATGAACATTCAGATCCTGAAAAAGGAAGTGGCGCGGTGAAAATCACACCGGCGCATGACTTTAATGACTTTGAAGTTGGTAAACGTCATGACCTGCCGATGGTCAATGTTTTTGATATTCATGCTCATATGAATGAAAATGCACCTGATGGCTATCAAGGTATGGATCGTTATGCGGCGCGTAAGAAGATATTGGAAGAACTTGAAAATCTGGATCTGCTGGCCGATGAGGAAAGCGTTGTAAACTCTATGCCTTATGGGGATAGATCTGGTGTTGTTATCGAGCCATATCTAACCGACCAATGGTATGTTGATGCGCAAACAATGGCCAAGCCGGCAATTGCTGCGGTAAAAGAAGACAAGATCAAGTTTGTTCCAAAAACATGGGAGAATACATATTTTGCGTGGATGGAAAATATCCAGCCATGGTGTATTTCCCGCCAGCTATGGTGGGGACACCGCATTCCGGCATGGTATGGGCCGGATAATGATGTATTTGTTGGCGCGGACGAAGCTGACGCCTTGGCACAAGCCAGAGAAAAATATGGTGAAGACGTCGAATTGCGGCAGGATGAAGATGTGCTGGATACATGGTTCTCGTCCGCACTTTGGCCGTTTTCCACTATTGGCTGGCCTGATGAAACACCAGAGCTAAAGAAATATTATCCGGGTGATGTGTTGATCACCGGTTTTGATATTATCTTTTTCTGGGTGGCACGTATGATTATGATGGGCATGCATTTCATGGATGATATTCCGTTTGATACGGTTTATATCCATGCGTTAGTGCGTGATTCAAAAGGCCAGAAAATGTCTAAATCCAAGGGTAATGTTATTGACCCGTTGGAGCTGATTGAAAAATATGGCACTGACGCGCTTCGTTTTACATTAACTGCTATGGCCGCGCAGGGGCGCGATATCAAGCTTTCTGAGGAGCGCGTTGAAGGTTATCGTAATTTCGGTACGAAGCTTTGGAATGCGGCGCGCTATTGCGAGATGAATAATTGTATGCCGCAACCTGGCTTTGATCCGTCGTCGGTAAGCTATACGCCGAATAAATGGATTATTACCGAGCTTGCACGCACCGAACAGGCGATCGAACAAGCGCTTGATAGTTATAAATTCAATGACGCCGCACAGGCTATTTATCAATTTGTATGGGGCAGCTTCTGTGATTGGTATCTTGAGTTCACTAAGCCTGTACTATCCGAAGAAGGTGATAAAGCCGATGAAATTCGCCAGACAACTGGCTGGCTATTGTCGCAAATCGTAACGCTTTTGAATCCGTTTATGCCTTATATCACCGAAGAGCTTTCTGAAAAGCTGTTTGAAGAGCAGGGCAATGGCGCCGAAGGTTTCGTATTCCAGCAGCAATGGCCGGAATATGCCGAATCTCTACAAGATCAGGATGCGACGGATGAAATGGGCTGGGTTATGCAGTTTATTTCAGAGATCAGAAGTGTGCGTTCGGATATGAATGTTCCTGCGGGCGCGAAACTTAGCCTGATTGTCAAAGATAGCGCGGCGCAGACGCAAGAACGCCTGAATCTTTATGAAGAGATTATCTCGCGTATGGCGCGTCTTCAATCTATTGAGATTAAGGAAGATGCCGCACCGGCAGGCGCAATACAGACAGTTGTAGGTGAGGCGACGTTGATATTGCCGATTGCCGATATTATTGATCTGGATAAGGAGCGCGCAAGGCTTGAAAAGGAAATTGAAAAGTTAAGTTCTGACATTAAGAAAATTGATCAAAAGCTTGGAAATAAAAAGTTTTTAGACAACGCACCTGATGAAATTGTGAACGAACAACATACACGCAAGAGCAATGCTGAAAAGCTGCGTGATAAATTAAGCGCAGCTTTAAAACAACTCGAGGTCGCTTAAAATTTCTAGCAATATTGTTTTGAATTGGCGGGTCATATTTATATGTGCCCGCCATTTTCTTGTGAGCGGTGTGACTCATTTCATGGTGGTATGGGTGTCTTAAGCAGGGGACTAAAGAAGGATAGCTTGTAAGGGGAATCTGTCTTGTGAGGGTATTACCGCGATAAATGCAAGAAATGACAATCATAGCTGCTGAATACAGCAAAAAGGCCACTCCAAACGGGCGGCCTTCTTAACAATATTCTTAGTCTAGCGATAATTTATAATAGGCGATCGATTGAACGTCATATTGTAAATATTATTTATCGTCACCACCAGATGAAAGGAAACTACCAAAACGTTTTTCGAATTTAGATAGCTGACCTTTTTCAACAACACGTGATACGCCGCCTTTCCATGCAGGATGGCTTAGGGGATCAACGTCAAGTTTAAGCACGTCACCTTCTTTGCCGTAGGTGCTGCGTGTTTTGTATTCTGTTCCATCTGTTAGCACGACTGTAATTTCGTGGTAATCTGGGTGTATCTCGGCTTGCATAAGTTTTCTCCTATTGAAAGAAAGACGTTTTTATCGTTAATAGAAGAGAATTTCAAGGTTTTTCTTTAAAAAAACGAGCTGAATATACAATTGATTTCATTTAAAGGAATTTTCTATGTGGTGGCACCCAGAAGTTTTTGCAAAACAGCAGCCATACTTGCTTGGACGTATGCAGCTTATCAAGGCAGTGCGCCGGTATTTTGATCAGGATGATTTTCTGGAGGTTGAAACACCAATCCTGCAGGTGTCTCCGGTTATGGATACGCATATTCACGCCTTTAGCACGGATTTGCTTGGCGTTGATTTACAGCATGATCGCTCATTATATCTGCATACCAGTCCCGAGTTTGCGATGAAAAAGCTAATGGTCGCAGGCGTTGATAAGTTATATCAGATCTGTCATGTCTTTCGTAATGCCGAGGGTTCAAAGCGTCACAGTCCTGAGTTCACAATGATAGAATGGTACAGAGCCGATGCGGGTTACGAAGATATCATGGATGATTGTGTGGGCTTGTTGCGCCACTGTGCCAGCGCATTAGAGATAACACATTACCGTTATCAGGAGCATGAATGTGATCCGTTTAAAGAATGGCAGAAATTATCACTGCAAGAAGCCTTCATGGAATATGCCGATATTGATCTAGCCTCTTATCTTGATGATCGCGACGGGTTCCAGGCCGCCATAGCTGCCAAAGGCATTCATACACATAAGGAAGATAGATGGGATGATTTATTCTTCCGCGTTATGATGGAAAAGATAGAACCATATCTGGGTTTTGGTGTTCCTACTATATTATATGATTATCCGGCTTCTATGGCCTCGCTTTCACGTAAGAAACCATCAGATCCGCGATTTGCCGAACGGTTCGAACTTTATGTATGTAGTATAGAGCTTGCCAATGCGTTTGGAGAGCTTACAGACGCGACGGAGCAACTGGCGCGCTTTAAAGAAGAGATGGCGCTTAAAAAGCAGCTTTACGGTGAAGAGTACCCGATTGATCCTGAATTTATAGAAGCATTGGAATATGGCTTGCCGGAAAGCGGCGGGATCGCCCTTGGTATTGATAGGCTCGTTATGCTGGCTATGGGTGTCGATGATATCCGTCAGGTTTTATGGGTGCCTGTATAGTCTATGGGGGGCTATGGAGCCAGTGAGTTTGCAGCTTATATAAAAAAGGAGCACTGATATTCAGTTGCTCCTTTTTCTTATCCGGTTATGTTCGGTATCTGCTTTTAGGCAGTATATTCTATGCCGCGCAGCTTGATTTGCCTTGGCAACAAACTTTTGCAATGGATTTACCAGCAGATTCAAGGTCTTTGAATGCCTCGTCCAAACGTGCCACGGTGTTCTCTTCGCCAAGACGAAGCCATTTACGCGGATCGTAAAGCTTTTTGTATGGCTCGCCTGATACAGGGTCAATTTGGTGTTTGAAGGCTTTGTCATTATCAAGTACGAATTTACCAACACCTTCAGCAAAAGCGAATTGTGTGTCTGTATCGATGTTCATTTTAAATACGCCGTAACCAAGACTTTCTGTGATCTGGCCTTTGTCGGAGCCAGAGCCGCCGTGGAATACAAGGTCAAGCGGGTTAGGGCCTGTGTTGTGGGTTTTTTGAACCAGATCCTGAGAGTTTTTCAAAATTTCCGGACGTAGTTCAACATTACCTGGTTTGTAAACGCCATGGACGTTGCCAAATGATGCCGCCAGAGTGAAATGACCGATAGGCTGTAATACTTCATAGGCTTTCAGGCAATCTTCAGGCTGTGTGTATAATTTGTCGTTATCGATATCATCAGATCCTACGCCATCTTCTTCGCCGCCAGTTACGCCAAGTTCAATTTCGATGCTCATATCGATCTTGACCATACGCTCAAGCAAGCGGGCACATTCGTTGATGTTGTAATCGATATCTTCTTCAGACAAATCAACCATGTGAGAGCTAAATAGGGGCTTGCCGTGAATTTTGTAGAATTCTTCGCCGTGATCAAGCATGGCTTCAACCCAAGGAACAAGTTTTTTATTGGCATGGTCGGTGTGTAAAATGACACAAACGCCGTAATGTTCGGCCAGCATGTGAACGTGATGCGCAGCAGAAACAGCGCCAAGAACTTTGGCTTGAAACTCATCTTCCATGCCTTTACCGGCGTAAAACTGTGCGCCGCCATTTGATAGCTGGATAATTACATCTGATTTATTCTTGCTCGCTGCTTCAAGCACAGCATTAATTGTGTTCGTACCAATAACATTAACAGCAGGGAGCGCATATTGGCCTTCCTTACATGCTTGCAATAATGTTCTGTAGTCATCTCCCGTTACAACGCCGGGTTTTAATGTGTGTGTCATTGATATAATCCTTGTCTAATGAATTGTTCTCTTTGTCTCGTTGTCATTAATAATTACTATTATTTTCTCTTTTACTTGCTCTATGTTGTGCAGTTTTGCACGAAGCCGCGTTAATCATTAATCGATCCTACGTTCATGCAGTCATATTATCGTCTATACAAGTAGATTTTTTATACAGGGAAATGGCTGTAAGGAAAAGTCAATAAGGGTATAAACGGTAAATAAAGGCGTGAATTAGCCAATTTTCCAAGAATTTGTAAGAATCGGTGTCGCAGTAGCGGGAGTCTGATTTGGATCGTAAGTGATTCCATCAAGACGTGCTGCTGGCGCGGCTTCGTTTGTCAGCTTTAATGCTGAGAAGGCGGCAATTGTCTCTGTTTCAGGTTTAAGCAGCATCTTGTTCCTCGTCTACGTATATAAGGCCTTGTTGAATTAAATTCTTGATGGCCCGGTTATCTGTTGAGCTGGGTCCGTTGTAAAGATCGTTGAGAACGTCTTGTTTGAACGAAGGTCCATGGTCACAAACCAGAGATATAATTTTAGCATCTCTTAGCGTTGGCTTATGCTCACCAAATAAGTTTATAAGGTCAATTAGGAGATTTTTCAAGTTCTTATGTGAAAAATCACAAGGATCAAGTGCAAGCTCCAGGTTCTTCTTGGCATACCCGCAGGAATGAATATGTATAACACGGCTGTCACTCTCGCCACTAGTGCGCATGATACAGCCATAATCATAAAGCCATTCTATGTCTCTGTTCAGTGAAGATTTTTCAATACCAAGTCGGTTGATAATATCGGTCTGGGTCGTGCCGGGATGTTCGTCAATATCAACAAAGATAACCGCGCGTCGAATAGGGCAGCTTGGCTCGCCGCCAAGTGCTGCGACAAGGTGATCGATAATCTGGCCGATCTTGTCGGCCTTGGTTTTTGTTATGTCGGTTGGTAATGCTCTCATGATCTATAAAAATATAGCGACCCTGTTTATTATTTTAAGGGGCTGTTTTACTATATTTTACGTATTTTGTATAGTTTTTACGTTCAAACCCTTATGGACATTTGTAATTGCGTAGATAGTAGTGCGGTTATAACGCGATTTATAGCATTTC
>JAUILO010000068.1 GCA_030432775.1 Alphaproteobacteria bacterium | reverse complement strand
TGCCGCCCATCTTGATGAAAACCGCAGAGCCGCCTTATACGACCAGTTACTAGGTATGAAAGCGCAATTTTGGCTAACCGGAACGGATAAAAATCTATTCGAATCTCTGGATGGGCGCAGCGCACAATTTCATATTCATGACGGAAAAATCCATCACGAAAAACATCAAAACGCCGCATAATCCCCAAACCCTCCCGAAACACAAAAAACATCATGGAAAAGCCTATATTTCTGCGCTTTTTACGTGTTTTCACGCGCTGTCTATGCTATAACTCAATACTTAAGCAAAATTAAGAAAAAAACCAATTAGAATAAAGACATAGACATGGCAGACGCTGCAGAGAACAATCAAGATATGAACGAAGAAAACAATGAATACGGTGCCGATTCGATTAAAGTCTTACGCGGGCTTGAAGCTGTGCGAAAAAGACCGGGCATGTATATCGGTGATACTGATGACGGCACAGGTCTCCACCACATGGTTTACGAGGTTGTTGATAACGCGATTGACGAATCACTGGCTGGCCATTGTGATCGCATTGATGTCATTATTAACGAAGATGGTTCTGTCACTGTTAAAGATAACGGCCGTGGCATTCCGGTTGATATGCACTCCGAAGAAAAAGTATCGGCCGCGCAGGTTATTATGACCCAGCTTCATGCTGGTGGTAAATTTGACCAGAACTCATACAAAGTATCCGGTGGTCTACATGGTGTTGGTGTTTCTGTTGTGAACGCCCTGTCCGAATATCTGATTCTAACCATCCGCCGTGAAGGTAAAGAATGGACAATGCAATTCAAACACGGCGATGCTGGTGAGGATTTAAAAGCTGTACGTGATCTTGAACCTGGCGAACGCAACGGTACGGAAGTTACCTTCCTGCCATCGACCGAAACATTCACAATGACAGAGTTTGAATTTTCTACTCTGGAAGATCGTTTGCGCGAACTGGCCTTCTTGAACTCCGGCGTCAATATCTACCTGAGCGATGCCAGAGAAAACAAAGAAAAACAGGTTCAGTTCCATTATGAAGGTGGCATTACAGAATTCGTACGCTGGCTAAACAGAAACAAAACATCATTAATTGATATGCCTGTGTCTTTAATTGCTGAGAAAGACGGTATGACCGTTGAGGCTTCATTGGAGTGGACAGATGTTTACCATGAAAGCCTGCTTTGCTTCACCAATAACATTCCGCAAAAAGATGGTGGAACACATTCTGAGGGGTTCAAAAGCGCGCTAACACGTGTGGTTAGAAAATATGCCGAAACAAACGGCTTGATCAAAAAAGATCTGAAAATCAGCGGCGACGATATGCGTGAAGGCATGACTTGTGTCTTATCCGTTAAAATGCCTGATCCAAAATTCTCGTCTCAAACCAAAGACAAACTTGTGTCTTCGGAAATTCGCCCGATCGTCGATAGCGCGATTAGTGAGCATCTCGCAACATGGTTTGAAGAAAACCCGAATGAGGCCAAAAAGATCGTCAATAAGATGATCGAGGCCGCCGTTGCCCGCGAAGCTGCGCGAAGAGCGCGCGAACTAACACGCCGTAAAGGTGTTATGGATGTATCCAGCCTACCCGGCAAACTTGCTGATTGTCAGGAACGTGATCCGGCAAAATCAGAAATCTTTATCGTTGAGGGTGACTCAGCGGGTGGTTCTGCTAAGCAGGCACGTGACCGTAAATATCAGGCGATTTTACCGCTACGTGGTAAAATCCTGAATGTTGAAAGAGCACGTCTTGATAAAATCCTTAATAATAACGAGCTTGGTACTCTTATCACGGCAATGGGCACAAGTATTGATAGTGAGTTTAATATCGAAAAACTGCGTTACCACAAGATTGTCGTCATGACCGATGCGGATGTGGATGGCGCGCATATCAGAACTCTATTGCTCACTTTCTTTTACCGTTTCATGAAATCTATCATCGAGGACGGCTACCTATACATTGCGCAGCCACCTCTGTTTAAGGTCAAGCGCGGACAATCCGAGGTCTATCTAAAAAACGAAGCGGCCATGGAAGAATATCTGATTGGATCTTCTTTGCCTGAGCTTGTATTCACCTCATTCTCCGGCGCTGATCACACCGGTGAAGATCTACGCGAAATTTTGACAAAATCATCAACGATGAAAAAGAACATTAAACCCATCGCAGACAAAATCGGTCATAGTTTAATCGCCGAGCAAGCAGCTATTGTCGGTGCATATGACATCACAATTTTCGACACACCGGAAAAAGGTAAAGAACTTGCGAAAAAGATCGCAGATCGTATGAACAAATTGTCCTCTGCACTGGAAAAAGGCTGGGAATGTGAGTTCGAAGCGGCAACAGGCTACAAAATTACCCGCACATTGCGCGGCGTACTCGAAGAATACGCCATTCGTCCTGAAAAACTCCGTAGTCCGGAAGCCCTACGACTGCACAACAATGTGAAATGGCTACAGGAATACTTCATGGAAAGCGGTACATTCAGACATTCAAACGCCACACAGGATACAGTTGTTCTTGGGCCAACAAGTCTGTTTGACACTGCAATTGAAACCGGCAAGCGTGGCACCAGCATGCAACGATACAAAGGTCTTGGTGAAATGAACCCGGACCAGCTCTGGGAAACGACTCTTGATCCCGAAGCCCGTACATTGCTTCAGGTCAAAATCAAAGATGCAGAAAAAGCCAACGATATTTTTACGACCCTCATGGGCGAAAAAGTCGAGCCGCGCCGTGAATTTATTCAGGACAACGCGTTGAAAGTTGTAAATCTGGACGCTTAATTCATTAGCGGGATATGACCATGGGATCACTTGCCAAACAGCTCAGCCTTATCGTAGGACAAGCATTCGAAGATGCCGGCCTGCCCGTAGAACTCGGCGATGTCAGGGTTTCTGACCGTCCGGATCTCGCACAATTTCAATGCAACGGCGCTATGGCTGCATCAAAAATTGCTCGAAAAAATCCGCGCGAAATCGCTAATGATATTACGCAATCACTTGCAGAAAATCCGGTTTTTGCCAAGCTTGAAATCGCAGGCCCCGGCTTTATCAACATCACCATGACTGATGAATATATCCAGAATTATATAGCCTCCACTATGCAGGAAGAGCGCATGGGCGTTGCGCAATATGCACAAAGCAACCAAACCGTTATCGTGGACTATGTTGGCGCAAATATTGCCAAAGCCATGCATGCCGGACATATACGCCCGACCATAATCGGGGACTGCGTTAAACGTATTGTGCGCTTTGCAGGCTTCAATGCACTTGGTGATGTCCACATTGGTGATTGGGGTCTTCCTATGGGACAAATCATAAGCGAATTTGAATTGCGCCATCCTGAATGGCCTTATTTTGATGATGATTTCTCTGGCGACTACCCGAAAGACGCACCATTTGATTATGCAGATTTAGAAAAGATATATCCCGAGGCATCCGGTGCCTGTAAGGAAGACGAAGCCCGCCTTATACTGGCACAAACAGCCACAGCCAAACTGCAAGAAGGCCATAAAGGATACACTGCACTTTGGAAACACTTCCTTAAGCTATCCAAAGACCATATCAAAGCCAATACGGATGCCATGAATGTGGAGTTCGAAATCTGGAAAGGCGAATCCGATGTGAATTACCTTATTCCCGAGATTGCAGAAAACTTAAAAGACAAATCTGTTCTGTTAGAAAGCGACGGCGCTTATATTATCGATGTCACTGATAAAGCTGATAAAAAAGAACTGCCGCCACTTATTTTCTACAAATCTAATGGCGCGGTCACATATGGCACAACTGATCTGGCTACGATTTACGACCGTTTAAAGACCTATGATAATATCGCGCGCATGATCTATGTGGTTGATAAACGCCAAAACCTACATTTCCAGCAAGTTTTCCGCGCTTCAGAAAAATCCGGCTATACCAAAGACGGACTGGATCTGGTTCATATCGGCTTTGGCACGTTAAACGGACAAGATGGCAAACCATTTAAAACCCGTAGCGGAGAATTACCCCGCTTTGACCAATTGATACAAGATGCCAATGAAAAGGCACGTGCGCGCATTGACGAAGCGAATTTGGCCGCTGATTTAAGCGAAGAAGACAAACAAGACATTGCCAAAAAAGTGGCTATGGCTGCGCTTAAATTCTCCGATTTATCAAACCAGCCGCATATGGATTACATTTTTGATCTAGACCGTATGTCCAGCTTTGAAGGTAAAACCGGCCCTTATATTCTATATCAAGCTGTCCGTATACAATCTCTACTGGCCAAGGCACAGGATATAACAAAGCAAACAACTGCGCTTTCTATCAATAATGATGATAGACCCCTTGCATTATTGCTGACCCAGCTTCCTGATGTATTTGATCTGACCTATAGATCACTATCACCGCATTATCTATGTGATCACGCCTATAATCTGGCGCAGGAATTCAGCCGCTTCTATGCTAAATGTCATATTCTATCCGAGGAAGATGATGCTATCCGTAACAGCCGCTTAATGTTATGCCAGCACACATATAAACAGCTGGATCTGTGTTTATCCTTATTGGGAATTGATATTCCGGAAAAGATGTAAACGGACAATCGCTCTGCGCACTGATAAAATCAAATTTACTCAGCCGCCTCTATATCATCATCAGACCCACCTTTAAGAAGCGAATTACGCGCTGATTGCCCTGCCTTGCGCAGGATATCCTCAACATCTGGCTTCAGCGTAACCGGCTGTGATTTAGGCGCTTCCGGCGTTGCTGCCGCAATAGCTTCATCACCTTTGGTTTCTTCAACAAGCTGATCCCACTTCACACCTTCATCCGCTGGCGGTTCATCCGTTGCTTTGCCACCTTCAGGCATAGTCGGAGGCTCTGTCGCGGCTGGCGACGTTTCTGGGGTAGACGCCGCGGGTGGTGGCGCGGGCGGGCTTGCTGCGCCATCTGATGTGGCAGGCCCTTTGGTAAACATACTCATCGGGTTATCCGATGCTGCGCCGGCAGCTGGCGGCGACGATACAGGCTTATCACTTGCGGACTTATCTGCGGCAACCGATTTTCCTTCTGTGCCGGACACAGGAGAAGCTGAACTTTTCTGTGTTGATGTTGGCGGTGCTGCCGGAGCACTTGGAGCAGCACTTGAAGCCTTATCTGGCGACGCAGCTGCTGGTTTCGCTGTACCTGCCGTCGCAGGTTTGGCCGCCGCCGTCCCTGCGCCGGATGATCCACTATCAGATGCAGGCTCGACCTCATTAAACAATGCGTATACACCAGCAACCGAAGCCATACCACATTCAACACCGCTAAGATCAGATTTCTCGGCCAGCGCGTATGTTTCGCTCATTGCCTTAATTTCATCCGGAACAGCCAGAGCCACATCCGCATTCTGCGCTGTCCATGTTTTATGAACAAGTAAGTCCCGCACCTTTGTAATAGCGCCGGAATGCTTAACCACTGTTTCATCAGGCGGCGGCAAAGCAACAAAACGTGTCACACGCATAGCTTTAGCATGCCCCGGATTAGAATAGAAAATCTTGGTTTCCAAAATTCTCTTACCGAAACAAACAACAGCCTCGCCCTCTTTCAAATCTTTCAATTCGTCATAAGCAGCACGGGCACGAACCTGCAATCCGGCCTGTTGCGTATCATAATATGAGCCCGTACTTGTGCCACCAGCAAGCTGAAAACCTGACGATTCCATAACCATCGCCGAACCAACAGTCTTCTCGAAGAAATCCTTCGTATCTGTCGGATCTTCAAGCTTACCAAATATTTTCAAGTTACAGTTCGCAGTGATAGAGCGAGCTTCTTCTTTCACCCGTTTTTGCAAGGCCGGTAAATCCTGCGCCGCAAAGATCAAACAGAAACCAAGCGAACGAGCCTGCGCCGCCATAACCGCCATACCCGCAGAAGTATAGTAACCAACCTCATCAAAAACCGTCATGAACGGTGTCGAAGATGCCGTTGGCTTGTTTTCAATCACTTTGGATGATTCACCTTCAACGGTCGCGCCCAGCGCAGAACCCATCATACCTTTAATGGTCGCGGCAACAATTTTACCAAGGTTGGCTGTTTCATCGGCAGATTTTTCAAGAGCAGGAATAAGGGTAATAAGAATACGGCGGTTTAGAACAACATCGACCATATCAACATCAGCCGCCTGCGTATCAAAGATATAACCATATTCATCACCAAGAGATTGCAAGGCACGGGTGAACTGCATACTCAAATAACCATGCTGCTGTGAGGGTGTGGTTGTATCAACCTGGGGTGTGTCCGGCCCTGGCGGTTTCGGGTTACCGTTATCATCATACGCGGCATCAATATAGCCGGGCAATGTATCAAGATACCCCATAATACCAACGGTAATATCCTCCGGCAGGGTTTCATCGCGTGATAGCTTAATCACATTAGGCAAGGTCAAATATTCACGAATCGTACTAACCGACATCGGAATATCCTGATTATCACGCTTCCATGTCAATGCAGGCATAATCGAGCTGATCAAGGATACGGCACGTTCTTTCCACATCGCGTTATCGCCTTCTGATTCAGGCATCAGACTTGTCAGCATGTTTGTTAGGTATGATGCTGAACCGGACGAGAATGGGTTCATAGTATTGGACGGCGCCTTCACATCGGAGTTACCCGTCATATAATTCAACACGAGCAGATCATCATCACGGCCAAAACGTCTAACCAGCGAGGATAATGAAGACCACAAATCCGTATCAGCCTTACCATCGACATACACAAAACCAGAGCCCCAGGCCATGGCATTCGTAGCAAAGGACTTCAACCCCTCGGTTTTACCGGCACCTGTTGTACCAAGATACAGAATATGCGTTCTGGCGTCGGAGTTGGTAAACCATATCTCTTCATTGGTATCTTTTGAATTACCGACATAAAGAATACCTTCACTCTCACCCGATTTACCGGGCCCCATATTATTCATGTCCTTATATTTACTACCGAGTGGCATTTTAAACGGCAACGATCTGTCACGCGTATACAGCCAGACAAAATACAATATGTAACAAAGAAAAATAATATCCGCAAAATACAGAAAACGCGGGAAAAGATGCATCACAAGAACGCCAACAAGATACAACGCAAAGGCATGCGAAGGCATTTGCAGCCAGTCACCAAGCCGGACATACATCGGCCGTATGTCGCGAAGAACGTCGGTATGTTTACGTTCAAATTTTATATTTAAAGGCATCGATTATCCCTTATAAACCAAACCAATAACTATGGTCGCATTATCGACTTACAAATCAGTTAAGAAACAGCCTACATTGCGAATAAACTGTTTCCGTTTATTCCATCTACCGTGCTCGCAAGAAATCATCCGCAGACATGGGAACCCCCGTATTAGCCTGAGCAGATTCACCGCCAGCAGGATTTTGCGAAGAAGCTCCACCAGCCTGCAACGCCGCGCGATTACCAGAAGAAGAAATCAGCATAAACAACAGACCAACCAGCAAACATACACCGAAGATACCGGCAAAAACCTGTCCCTTACCTGATTTTTTCGCCTGCGGTATCGCCGCTGCCGGTGTTACTACCTGCGAGCCAGAACCGGTCTCTCCAGTGGCCGACGCATAAGATGGTTTGATATTACCCTGCCCCTGTTCCATTGCCTTGCTTACGGCCATAAGCGCGTTCACAGCCTTTGCCTTGCTATCAAACGGCGCCACATCACTAATATCGCCCTTAGGTGTCTTGAGCATCAATTTGTATGTGCCCTCGACCTCCCTAACCTCAAGAGCCGATGACTTGCTTTGTCCAAAATCCATGCGCCACACCACAGGCGATATCGCATCTGGCATCGATAGAACCAGAGTTCCATCAACGACTTTCGCACTTGATGTATAACCACCTGTAATTTTCTTTAACAAACTCATGTCTTTTTGCTCTCTTGTCCTTGGATATGTCTACAATTCAATAAATTACTCTCAATTACTCTGATATCTCTAAACGGCTACGCTTTATGCCTTCTTATGCCTTCTGCTTACCTTTTCTCTTGCCCTTGGCCGCTGGTTTTCCACCTCCTGATGGCGCGGATGACTTCGATACTGGCTGCTTCACGCCACCAGCAGGCTTCTTAATACCGCGCTTGCCGCCTTGGCTATAATCAAGCTGTGGTATTGGCCGTGAACGGCCGGACTGAACATATTCGACTAATGTACCGACCGCTTCTGCAATTTTTGGCTTTGGAATCGGGCGATTAGACATTTTTTCGGCCTTGAAGTGACACATCGTGCCCAGCGCTTCGGTATGATAGGCCTGACGGCCCAGATTGTTCAATGCGTACCATAAATCCCTATCATGGGCGCGCAGCCACACAAATTCGGCAGGCGCCATAACACCGCCCTCTTCCCTTGCAACCTGTATACCGCGCAAAAGAGCCGTGTTCTGGAAGGCGTGCTGATTACATTTAGCCAGTAATGCCGACGATATATCTTTTGTTTTCAATATCTTCCGCGCGTCACGCAGCAAAGTTTTATCCGCGCTTAGATCAAGCCCCTTTTCATGCCCCCAGCACCGTGCAAGCCTGCCAAGCATCGCGTCGGCATCTTTTCTTTTCCGTACAGATTTCAGCGCAAACGCGGCCAGCAGAGCTTGTTTATATGGTGGTAATTTCACCGCGCCTTGCCATCTCGGGCCAAGCTGCTTTGAAAACGCCATATATGTAATGGCTTGATCCAGATTACCGTCGGGAATTGGAATTTCGTTATATGCAATCCATTCTTCAGGTCCCAGCGCCTCGGCAAACGGAGGAAGTGAGGCCGGGACAGGAGAGCCAGGCGGACGCGGCGGAACCGTTGAGGGGTTAAATTTCACAAATGGCGCAATTGCCGGAAAGTTATTGGCCTGCGCAGTTATTAAACCATCTAGATTAAAATTACGGCGATACTGTGTATTCGGACCAAATAACAAAGCCCAAAACCCCATCAGACCTAATATAATTGAAATCGGCCATAAAAGAGGATACATCGCCATTTTGGAAATAACAGACATCGTCTCATCCGTCAGCTTATCCTTAGGTAGCTCTTTGATATAATCAACGGACTCATGCAGATTCACCTGTGTACCGTTAATATTCACATCATAACTACCCGGCACAACATAGGAAATTGCCTTGATCTGCGTCCAGCGCACATCACGAACAAAATCTTTAATGGCAAATTCAAAAAAATGCCAAAGCAAGAGCATCAGGCAAAAGAAGACTATGCCCAATATGACCCAACCGATCGCATTTTCATGAAGGGTGTCTTTAGTATCTGACATTACGTACCTTCCGCTAAACGCCCCATTATATGCCCAAAGAATTCAAAAAAAGGTTAAAGAGAACTTTGTGCGGATCAAGAAATTATCTCCGCGAATATGTTAGCAAATATAGTAACAGAAAAAAACAGCCTTCGCTATACGCTCTCACATGCTAAATCATGGAAAAATCAAAGAAAATTCCAACATAGACACCTTACGCAAGCCTTACAGAATAAGGATTCTGGATTTTTTTTGTATTATACGCAAAGCAAGTGTTGAAACATTGCGGTGAAATCGTTATACAAATTATTCGTTTTCCGCTTGCGTCCGGTAAAAACATCAGTATAACCCTTATATGCAGATGTTCTTCGCAAACAGGAAAATATCTAGCAAGGAGACGATAATCCGCTCCTGGCCGCACAAACGGTAAACTGGATTAAACAAAAGAAATAGTGTGCCGCAATAGCTCAGCTGGTAGAGCAGTTGATTTGTAATCATCAGGTCCGCGGTTCGAGTCCGTGTTGCGGCACCATTTCTATCGAAACGAAGGTTTAACAAATATCCGTTACGTTAAACTATCATAAAATGTTGGGGTATGGCCAAGCGGTAAGGCAGCGGTTTTTGGTATCGCCATCCCAGGTTCGAATCCTGGTACCCCAGCCATTTTTTCTTTAACTTCCCTGCCTCTCCCTTTTTACACAGCCACACCCCAAGCTTCGCGCTCCAGCACAATATTTTCTGTTTATGGCGCATGCAAAGTATTACGAGCTGCTATGTATCTCACAGTTGCTACTAACAACCATACAAAACGCCACACCTCCCACTTATGCTTGTATCGCTTAAAACCACTAAATAGTTAATAAATTAACCTTTGTATTGACATAAAACGTTTATCGTGGCATATTACAGCCAAATAGTAATACCGAGATAACAATATAAGCAGGAGTGGTAATATAAATGGGTGATCCTTTCAGGAAGATGAGCGATGAAGAGCAAAGAAAATGGGATGAAAAACTCCTAAACATCGCCTTTATAAGCACCCTTGTACTATCCTTTGCCGCAGCTGCGTTTGTCGATTACACAAATCGCCAGACCGAGCAAGATATCGCACCTAATACGCCCGTTCAGACCGAGACGCCCCATCCTGCTGTCAATGACAATAAAACCGCCCCCAACGAAGATCAAAATACCACTGCGCCGACACAGGCAGCGCCTGACACACTTATTTTGCAACCCTCACAATTTAAGATTAAAATGAAATAGTCACGGGCAGCACGGCGCATAACATACGCAGATATGATAGCCGCGCTCTAATCAGTGGCTTTTGGCGGAAGCCGCACTATGCCTGTCCAGAAATAATCAATAGCATGAATAACTTTGTTAAACTGCGCCAAATCAACAGGCTTAGTCACAAAACAATTGGCTTGATACTCATAGCTTTTAAATATATCTACATCCGAAGAAGAAGTCGTCAACATCACCACAGGTGTTAGTTTATAAGCGTCCTGCTCCCTCATCCAGGCTAGCACCTCATGCCCGCCCATGCGTGGCATATTAATATCCAACAAAACCAGATCCGGTGTCGGCACTTCAGAATGCGCACCCTGTTTTTGCATAAATTCCAGCGCTTCAAGGCCGTCATATGCGACAAATAAATTATTGGCATACTTTGCATCTTCCAAGGCTTCGCGTGTCATAAGAACATCGCCCTCATCATCATCAACCAGTAAAATATCTATCATCCGTGCTTGCTTCATTGGAAACTTTCCGTAATAGAATTTTGAGTTAGCAGGGGCTTCGCCCATGCAAATTAGTACATAGGCACAGAAGGAGTACCGAGCCAGAACTGTTCAACAGCCTTAACAATCTCCGTTACCTTTGTCTCATTTAGCGGCTTTAAGACGCATGAAATAGCATTTAAATTATGAGACTTCATAAAATCATCTATATCGTGAGAATTTGTAAGAACCGCCACCGGAATAGATTTTAGTGCAGAATCCTTGGTAAGTTCTGACAAAAACTCATGACCATCCATACGTGGCATATTCAGATCCGTAATAATAAAATCCACCTTGGGTTTTTCCGGATCCTGCAAGAACTTCAATCCCTCTTCACCATTATACACAACATGTATTTGGCTTTGGAAACGCGCCTTCTGTATTACTTCCTGTAACATATAAATGTCCCCATCATCATCCTCAACCAGTAATATTTCGATCATTCTACTTCCTAAAATTTATTCTCGTATAATACAAATATAACAAATACGGGCGTATGCACAAAAGAGTTTCATTAATAAATAGGACGTTAACGCGCATTTGGAAGCTGTACAGTCTTAATCCAAAAATCATCAATCAAATTCACAACCGACATCAAATCATCAAAAGTTGTAGGCTTGACAATATAATAACTCGCATAATTTTTATAAGACTGGCTTATATCATCTTCAGCGGATGAGGTCGTTAAAATACCAACAGGGATATCTTTCAAATCGTCATGTTCTTTTACCCATTTCAAAACCTCTAACCCGCCCATACGTGGCATGTTCAAATCGAGCAATATAAAATCAGGTCTAGGGCTAGCCTGATCTTGCAGAAAACTCTGCGCTTCTAGGCCGTCATGACAATGATGCAGCACGTTTTCAAATTGTGTTTTGTTCATCGCCTCCTTTAACAAGAAAGCATCCCCGTCATCATCTTCAACAAGCAATACATTAACCATGATCATTATATCCCTTTAAAATTGTAAAATAAAACGCGGCACCTTGGCCCTCGGAAGACTTTACCCAAACCTTGCCGCCGTGACGCTCCACTATTTTCTGCACAATCCCCAATCCCAGCCCTGTGCCGGGAATATCTTCCTTACGGTGCAAACGGTAAAACATGGCAAAAATACGCTCATGAAACTTCTCGTCAATGCCAATACCATTGTCAGATAGACAGAACACCCATTCTTCAGGGCTTTCCTCTACGCTAACATCAACAACAAGAGCCTTGTCGCTTTTATATTTAATAGCATTGCTAATCAGAGCTTCAAAAACCTGTTTGAGCATAGTCCCATTATAACGGATATGAGGCAACCCATGATAGTTAATTTTCGCGGCATGCTCGTCTATTTGATCCTTATAGTCAGAAATAGCGGACTGCAAAGCTGCGCTACTATCCACCTCTCCTAATTCATCTGAAGAAGAAGAGATACGCGCATACATGTGAAGGCCGCGAACAAGATCGCTCATCCTCTGTGCGCCTGAAGTAATAAAATTAAGATAGAGCTGGGTCTTATCATCAAGCTTCCCCTTGAAAGCCAAATCCAAGCGTTCAGTAAACCCTAAGATTGTACGTATAGGCTCTTGCAAATCATGTGCAGCAATAGACGTAAACCGCTCCATCTCCTGCAATTGTTCGTTTATCTTCTTCTCATTGTTTTTCAGTTCAGCTATATTTTTCTCGATCCGGCGCACCATCGGATAAAACAAAAATACACCCTCCAACAACAGAACCAGAATTGTAAGCCACCAAAAGATCATTTGTAGATCTGAAATAAACTGCACATCATCGCTTGCTTTTTGCTCATGGAGCTTCACCACATGATTCAGCTCTGTCAGAAGAATATTC
>JAUILO010000067.1 GCA_030432775.1 Alphaproteobacteria bacterium | reverse complement strand
AAACGATTGTGCAATTCTTTATTGAGCAACATGTCCAATACACAGCTTATTGATCACATCATAGATCTTGACCGCAGTATTGCAGACGTTAAAGACGTTATAAGCGCCCTGAATAAAAGAAAAGACGAAATTGAAGTCCGTCGTACTGAAATCGCAGCGGAAGTCGAAAAACTAGATACCGAGACAGCTGCGGCAGAAACAAGAATTGAAACTCTTCGCCCACAACAAGAAGAACTATTAAAAGCAGTTACAGATGGCGAAGCCGTTTCCGCAGCCGACCCCGAGGAAATGACAGAGTTTGTTCAAAACAGACGTAGAATGGCCGAAGATAGTGGCGCACTTCGCGATATTGTTAGAGATCGTATGGCACACAGAGAACATCTGGTTGAAGTCACATCCGAATTTGAAGGGCGCTTATCCCAATTAGAAAATGTAACAGACACAATTCTAGCCGCCAACGGCATCGACCATAAAGGCCAAGGAGACATTGTACTGGGTACAGACGGGCAATATTACTATGAAACAGGTATAGAAGGCCAAGACGCCGTGGCACTTCACGTCTCTGACGCCGAGGCTGCGCAGTACCAGTCAGCCAGATTAAACTACAACGAATCCGAAGCACGGTTTATTGCAACAGTAAACCAAGAAAGAGATAGTATTGCCGAGCGCATCATTAATCGCCGCAACCAGATCGAAGAAAGACAGGATGAGTTAGCCGGTATAGATGCCAGCACAAGAGATCAATTACGCGAAGTCACAGCATCAATTGTTGCTGATGAAGGCATTATTGCTGTGAACAACCTTGTCAAACAAGGACTGATTAACGAAGACGGTACACTTGTCGCCGAACTTTCCCAAATACAAGAACAACTACAAGTCTCCGAAGAAGAGCTAGCCTCATTAATACAGCAACGTCAAGAAGCCGTATTAGAAGCAGAATCACGTGGCCTTGATGTCGATACGATGGTCAGCAACCGTCTTGCAGAAAATAACGAACTTAAAGGCAACCTGACAAACACATTAGAAGACACAGCACAAAAACTCGCCAGAGCCGAAAAGCATCTTGAAAGAATGGATTCAAAATACGAACAAATGGCTGAAGGCAAAGAGAAATTCTACAATACATTGGGCGCAGAAACCGATGAAAACGGCATCATTGTCTCAATAGACTCCGATAAAATCAGCGATATTGTCTCACGTTATTCAAGCTCAGACATTTTCAACGGCACATTCGGTAGCGCATTAACAGCTACTGCAGCCACAATCTTCAATCCGGTAAGCGCAGCAGCCAAGCTAACAACTGCTGCATCCAGCATCGGCAGTACAATTGGTAATGCTTATGATGAAATTTCGAACTTCCTGGGTTTTGGCAGCGATGAAGCCATTGCCAGCGTCGGCAATACAGATCTGAACAATATCACAAACGCAGATCTTACCGGTATAAACACAGCCAGCGCTTCTACTCTGGCAGCCGAGCTAGACGGTCAAGGTGGCGCAGGATACCTAACAGATCAGCACAGCATGGCTCTTGCCGCAACAGAGCCTCTACAAGCACCTGCCGTGCCAGACCTTACAACAGACACGCCTGCATACGAGGAAAACAAAACCACCTACACAACAGGCGCCCTTACAGCTTAACATCAATAGTCTACCACCTACTAGAACCCATCACGGCCAAGGTAAGCGCGTGGCATAACCATTCATATCACTCTGGGTTACAGCAATAATAGAACCATATATTGGTCATTAGCGATTTTCAGATATTTATTTGTCTTTGACGTAATTGGCCGCGTGTACTTCATCAGGCACTGCCTTGCCCAAAGACCAGGTCACATCAAACTGACGGCGGAAAGTCTCGGCTATTGATGCATTACGCAAAACCATCATACGGCTTGGTGGCCCCCACAGAATAATAGAGATATTATCACCATAAATAGCCATCGGAATTTCGCCATATAGCTCCCGTGGAACCCAGCGGTAATTATTACGACGTGACAAGAAATTCGTATCACCCTCAATAAATAAAAGGCGCTCTGTAATACCACGGCGTATGGCTTCGTCTTCAAAATCTTTATAAACAGTCAGTTTTTCATCATCGCGGTGCTGAAAACGGCTATTATCTATTCCAATATACAAAACTTCGCCGTCACCTGTTGGGAAGGCATCTAAAAACTCGCGGTAAAACTTGCGCAGAAGATCAATCACATCAGCACCTTCGATTTTTTCAATCTCGAAATGCTCCCCTGCCGGGCGAACCCCATTACCATCCAGAAATTCAACGCCTTCACGCTCTAATGCTTTTTGAATTGATTCAAGACTATCAACACGGGGACGTGCGACACCACGCTCGATATTATTCAAAGAATTCAGCGAAATTCCAGCCTTCTCCGCCAATTCTTTCTGACTTAGATTAAGAAGACCGCGTGCTGCGCGTATTTGTTCAATTGAAATAGACATGTTCTCAACTATACCCTAATCGCTAGCCCGATCAAGTCCCGCATTTACATCCGCACACAGATCTTCGGGATCTTCCAACCCCACAGATAATCTCAGCATACTATCAACAATACCGGCTTCCCTGCGTTCGGAAGGAGAAACCATAGCATGGGTCATCGTCACAGGATGGGCAATCAGGCTTTCAAAACCGCCAAGCGATTCTGCCATTGTAAACCACGCAAGCCCGTCATAAAATGCGCGCGCTGCCTTCTCTCCGCCTTTAAGCGTAAAACTAACCATTGCGCCATAGCCGGACGCATGTGCCTTGGCAATATGATGCCCCGGATGATCAGGAAGCGAGGGGTGATACACACGCTCCACCGCATCATGCGACAACAAACATTCTATAATACGACGTGTATTGCTTTGGTGCGTTTCCATGCGGTTAAACAATGTGCGCATACCGCGTAATATCTGGTAACTATCAAATGGCGCACCTGTCGAACCAATATTATTAGCCCAATAGCGCAAAGACTTTAGATGTTCTTCGGATTTAGCAGCAACCGCCCCGCCGGTTATATCACCATGGCCGTTAATATATTTCGTGGTTGAATGCACAACCATATCCGCGCCCAGCTCCAACGGAAACAACAACGCCGGCATGAAAGTGTTATCGACAACCAATAACGCCTCATTAGCATTACAAAGCTTTGCCAGCGCCGGAACATCAAAAACATGTAATAAAGGATTACTGGCTGCTTCAACAAAAACCATTGCCGGAACTTCATCAGCAAATGCGCGTTCCATGGCATCCTCTTCGCGACAATCGATCCAGCGAACACGAAAATGACCTTTATCGCTTAACGTATTCAACAGCCGGACAGTACAGCCATAAGAACCCTTTGGCACATAGACCTGATCATCACTCTTTAAAAAAGCCACAAAAGGCAAGTGAACCGCGGACATTCCCGTGCTCGTCACAACCGCGCCAGCAGCACTTTCAAGCACCGAAATGGCCTCACACAGCAAATCTCGAATGGGGTTGTGTGTGCGGCTATATTCGTAATCATGAGGGACACCGAACTCTTTGAATTCGAAATTCGATGTCATCGTCAGTGGCGGCACAACAGCATGATACTGCTGATCAGTATTAAGCCCCATATGCACGATACGGGTAATTTTGGATGCTTTATCGGAATGCTTCACTTTTTAGATTTCAAGAACCAGACGCTGTGGATCTTCCAATGCTTCTTTTACACGAACAAGAAAACCAACAGCTTCACGGCCATCGACAATCCGGTGATCATAAGATAGAGCCAGATACATCATTGGACGCGCCTGAATAGAACCATCAGGCATAACCATTGGACGTTGCTGAATTTTATGCATTCCAAGAATACCTGATTGCGGTGCGTTCAGAATTGGCGTTGAATTCAATGAACCGAAAATACCGCCATTGGTAATTGTAAATGTGCCACCTTGCAACTCATCCATACCAATCGCACCATCACGGGCACGCGTACCAAGATCTACGATTGTGCTTTCGATACCGGCCATTGTTTTATTTTCGCAATCGCGAATAACAGGAACAAGCAAGCCTTGCGGCGTGCTCACAGCAACGCTGATATCATAGTAGTTTTTGTAAACGATTTCATCACCATCGATCTGCGCGTTAATTGCCGGAAACTCTTTAAGTGCATTCACACAAGCTTTGACGAAGAAAGACATGAAGCCAAGTTTTGTACCGTGTTTCTTTTCAAAGATATCTTTGTACATTTTGCGCGCTTCCATAACGGCGCCCATATCAACTTCGTTGAAAGTTGTCAGCATTGCTGCTGTGTTTTGTGCTTCTTTCAAGCGTGTGGCAATCACCTTGCGAAGCTTTGTCATCTTCACGCGTTCTTCGCGTGGACCAAGATCACGTGGCTGCGGCGCAGCTGGTGCAACAGTTGACGGCTTCGGTGCAGCAGCAGGGGCGCTGGACTTACCCTCCAGAAACTCAAGCACATCGCCTTTAACGATACGGCCATCTTTGCCTGTCCCCTTGATTTGTGAAGGATCAATATTATTATCTTCAATCAACTTACGCACAGCCGGTGAAAGCTCGCCGCTTACATCATCCGAAGACGGAGCTTCTGTTTTCTCAGGTGCCGCAGCAGCAGGTGCCGGCTTGGCCTCTTCTTTTGAGCCACCGTCATTGGCAACTGCACCAACTTCGATCTCGCCCAGGATAGTACCCATTTCAACATCTTCGCCTTCGCTAATCACGATACGCGTGATCACACCATCTTCCGGTGCGTTCACTTCCAGAGTTACCTTGTCAGTTTCCAGTTCAACAATAGGCTCATCCGCCTTAACCGCATCGCCTTCTTTTTTAAGCCACTGCGCTACAGTTGCTTCTGTTACTGATTCACCGAGAGAGGGTACTTTTATTTCTGCCATTATTTTTTCCTGATTATTGATAAAGTCTGCCTGAAACTCAAAATTCCAGACTCAAACATAGCACTAATGTGTACAAAAGATAGGCATACGTCAATGATTTAGGCTCAGATTTCATAACAAAATACCCCCTTGTCCTCAGAAGAAATAAATAAAAATTTCTTGTCACTCATAATTGTCTATGCTTTTGCTATTATGAAACAAATTGAGACATATAAAGAATGACAACTGAAGATAAATATATTCAGGATCTCAGAGCGCTGGAAGCAATCCTGTTTGCTGCCACAGAGCCCCTGACGACAAACGCGCTTTATGAGCGACTGGGAAGTGATTGCGATATGGGCGCGTTGCTATCAGAGCTACAGACCCAATACGAAAAGCGCGGCTTTCAGCTTATCAATCTGGATGGAAACTGGGCATTTCGCACCGCGCCTGATCTGGGCGATTTTCTAGCCGTTGAAAAAGAAGTACAGCGCAAACTATCAAGGGCCGCAATGGAAACACTGGCGATTGTCGCCTACCACCAGCCCGTCACCCGCGCAGAAATTGAAAACATTCGCGGTGTTGCGACCAGCAAAGGGACATTAGATGTTTTGCTTGAAGCAGGATGGGTTAAACCGGGACGCAGACGCGAAACACCTGGTCGCCCGCTCACATGGGTAACCACCACCGCCTTTATGGATCAATTCGGCCTTGAAACAATGACAGACCTCCCCGGTCTTGATGAGCTAAAATCCTCCGGCCTTCTTGACCGCAGACCGGCCGTTGATACATTACCTGATACCAGAGACCTTTTCGGAGATGATCTGGAAGAAGACGATAGCGATGACGACGAAAATGATATTGATGAAAATGACAATAACGACCATCAAGTCGAGGACAAAATAAACGAAGAAGAAGACGAAACATCTAACGCCTGATAGGATTTAAACCGAATTACAGACCGATTTGGCAAGCGTTAGTGAACATGATACAGATAACCGTAAATTTGAATAAAGGATACAATCAATGACCCCAGGTCCATGGCAAATTATTATCATTATACTTGTTGTGATGCTTCTATTTGGCGCAGGCAAACTTCCGCGTATGATGGAAGATGTTGCAAAAGGCATTAAATCTTTCAAAAAAGGTTTAAAAGATGAAGATGCGTCATCATCATCCGAAAAAGTATCGGCCATTCCCGATAAAAAACACACAGATGAATCTGATATCATTGATGCCACAGCCGAAACTGTGGAAGATACAGACAAATCCGCTAGCAAGAAGTAAAACAAGTGCTGGATTTCGGCTTTACCGAACTTCTATTGATTATCGCCATTGCCGTTCTGGTTATCGGACCGGACGAAATCCCTGCGCTTATGACATCGCTCGGGCGCATGGTTCGCCGTCTACAATATATGCGTTATGCCTTAACAGAACAGTTTGACGATTTTCTTCATCAAACCGATCTAGCCGAACTGCAAAAAGAAGCGATGGCACGCCATAGCGGTTCTATTGAAGCAGAGGAGCATATGGATACCGATCCTGAAGAGATGCCAAACTATACGAAGGAAGGCGACACAGCCGAACAAGAAACAGCGCTGAAAACAACAACACCAAAGAAAACCGGCACAAAAAAAGCTGGTACTACAAAGAAGATGACTGCTACGAAGAAGGCTACCGCAAAGAAGGCGCCTACAAAAAATACTGCGGCAAAAAATACTGCGGCAAAAAAACCAACAGCGCCATCAAAGACCAAAGCCGCCACAAAGAAAACAACAGCTAAAACTACAACCACTAAGAGTACAGCTAAAAAGGCGGGCAAATAAAAGATGAGCGAACTTAACGAAGATAAACAGCCCCTAATCGAACATCTGGTCGAACTACGCAAGCGCTTATTGCTCAGCTTTCTGGCCATGGTTATCGGCACAGGGCTATGCTTTGTTTTTGTCGAAGATATTTACGGATTTTTGGTTCAACCCCTCGCTCAATCAATGGGACCTGAAAGCACGGGGCGTTTAATCTACACCAACCTAACCGAAGCTTTTTTCACCTATGTGAAAATCTCTTTCTTCGCGGGTATCTTCCTGACCTTCCCTATACTTGCCTCGCAAATATGGTTATTCATCGCCCCAGGCCTGTATATAAAAGAAAAGAAAGCCTTTCTACCCTATTTAATCGCAACGCCATTCTTGTTCTTCGCAGGCGGCGCAACGGTTTATTACATTGTAATGCCTGCAGCATGGCCATTTTTCCTGAGCTTCCAAAGCACAGCCGAACAAACAGCTCTGCCGATACAACTTGAAGCCAGCGTCAGTGGCTATCTGGACTTGGTCATGGTGCTCATTTTTGCCTTTGGCATGTGTTTCCAGCTTCCGGTACTCCTTACTTTACTGGGCAGAGCCGGAATGGTCACAGCAAAGACACTCGCCTCTAAACGAAAATATGCTATAGTTCTTACATTCATTCTGGCTGCTTTTCTGACCCCGCCAGACATAATCAGTCAGGTTTTGCTCGCTATACCGGTTCTCGGTCTATACGAGCTTTCGATCCTTCTTGTCAGGCACGCAGAAAAAAATGCCGGAAAAAGCGCAGACACCAATGCACAAACGAGCAAAGACACCGAATAACATTATGACGGAGACACTCTCCCCCATTACTCTTTATAAAAAGCGCCTCAGTGCGGGCGACTTAACGCAAGATGCAGACCAAAAAGCGGCAATCGTTGCGCTAAACCATATTCACGAACAAATCACAGCACTGGATCAAGCCGCACCCAAAGGCTGGAGCTTATTTAAAAAAGCAGCACCAAAAACAGCGCTACGCGGCCTTTATATGCATGGAGGCGTGGGACGCGGCAAATCAATGCTTATGGATCTGTTCTTTGATTGCCTACCTCCGCATATCAAGAAAAAACGCGTTCACTTTCACGAATTTATGATTTCCCTGCATGATTTCATGCATGACCGTCGCCAAAGCGGCGAAGCTAGAACAGGCAGCACAGATGCCGCGCTTTTGCAATTTGCGCAAAAAACCTCCAGTGAGGTTTCAATATTGTGCTTTGATGAATTTCACATCACAGATGTTGCCGACGCCATGTTATTGGGACGTTTATTCACCGCACTTTTTGATGATGGCGTGACAGTCATCGCAACATCGAACTGGCCACCTGACAGGCTTTACGAAGGTGGATTACAGCGCGAATTATTCCTGCCTTTCATCGCACTACTCCAAGAACGTATGGATGTGATCGCTCTGGATGGGGAAATCGATTACAGACTGCAATATATTACAAATTCCGGTGTGTACTTCTCACCGCTTGGCGCTGCTGCGCAAAACAAACTGGATACCTTATATAACAAGCTCACCCAAGGAATAAAGCCACAGCCGGATAAGATCAGCGTCAAAGGCCGTACGATTGAAATAAAAGAAGTTGCCTCCGGCATAGCCAGAACAGATTTCTCGACACTTTGTGAACGTCCTCTAGGCGCAGAAGATTACCTTTCAATTGCCAAGGCATACCACACGCTATTCCTTGAAAAAATTCCAAAGCTTAACTATGACCGCCGCAACGAAGCCAAGCGGCTTATGACATTAATCGATGCGCTTTACGAAAATAATGTAAAACTAGTGGTCAGCGCCGACGCAGATCCTGGCAAGCTGTATTTGGGACATGACCATAGCTTTGAGTTTGAAAGAACAATCAGCAGGTTAATGGAGATGCAAAGCACAGAATATATTCAAAAACCACACACAGGCTGCGGTAAAAACGAGTGATTTTTATTAAGTTTTTCGTGATAGTATAGACAGTGAAATGATCCTGAATTTTTTTAAGAAAAACAAAATAGACAAAACCAAAGATCAGAGCAAACCCAAGCCTGATCCTGCGCGCTATGAAGAAGAAAAAGCGATCGCAATGTCGGATGATATCACAGGAAGATTACACCTTGCCAGCGCCACTGATACGCATAAAGAGATACTTTATTACATGGCCACCCATGACGACGCACCGGAAATCCGCAAAGCTGTCGCCCTGAACCCATCTACGCCACCACAAGCGAGCAAAACGCTGTCTACCGATAAAGATATCGATGTCCGCTTTGCCATAGCCCAGCGTTTAATGGAATTGCTACCAACACTCGATGAACACGAGCACAGCCAGCTTTACGCCTTTACCGTACAAGCATTAGGGGATCTGGCGCTTGATGAAGTTCTTAAAATAAGAAAAGCGATGGCCGAAACGCTAAAAGATATGGCGCAAACCCCGCCTAAAATCGCAGGGCAGCTTGCCCGTGATATTGAACGCGAAGTTTCAGAACCCATTTTAAGGTTCTGCGCCGCGCTATCGGATGAAGATCTGCTGGATATTTTAAAATCACACCCTGCGAGCTGGGCATTACAGGCCATCGCATCACGTGATGATGTCAGCGAACCTGTTTCCAATGCCGTGATTGAAAGTGATGACCGCAAGGCCGGTATGCTTTTGATCCAAAATCAATCCGCGCAAATTTCAAAAGATACACTCAGTGTCATCATTGAAAAATCCAAAGAATTCACAGAATGGCAACAGCCAGTTTCAAGCCGTCACACTCTTTCGCGCGATATGGCCGAACAACTATCGAGCTTTGTTGGTGAAGCATTACGGGATTTTTTGAAGAAAAGAGAGTTTTTCGACGATGAAACAACCGAAGATATCGCCCAGACCATAGAACGGCGCGTTGAATTCGAATCCAAAAACAAAAAGGCCAAGGACAATGACAAACCGGCATCCGAACGCGTCGCCGAATACATAAAAGAAGACAAGCTGGATGACGAAGTGCTATCAGACGCCATTGCTATGCGTGATTACGCTTTTATATACGCCGCACTGGAACAGCTGACCGAGATAAAAGTCGCAAAAATAAAAGATATCTTTGGCATGCATAAAGGTAAACCCATTGTCGCCTTATGCTGGAAAGCCGGACTATCCATGCGTATCGCATTACAGCTGCAACAAACAATGGGACATGTGCAACCCAAAGAGCTCGTTTACCCGCGCAACGGCACCGATTACCCTATCAGTGAAGAAGATTTAAACTGGCAGATCGATTTTCTGGATTTGTAAATCTTTAGTGCGCAGTGTCAATAAAGCGAATAATGCTCTGCATTGATAACAGCTTCATCGCATCAAACGCCGTTTCATCACGGGCGCGCTCTTTATCCCCGACTATAACCTGCATTAGCCCCGCGCCAACCATATTCACCTGCTCGCGCGATGTCGGCACAACCGAGCTATACAAATACCCGTCACAAATAGTTAAACCATTGCGCGCAGCATTCATCAATAAACGGCTCACAGGCTCCAGCACGAAATTATACTTGCTATCATCGCGTATCATCTCGGCCTTATCGCGTTGCATACAATACCCAAGCGCCGGATGAGAGCGCACAAGTATAATGTAATATGCGCCGCCTTTGTCGATCGCGCCTGCAATGGCAAATTTGCGGCTATAATGAAGCTTTTCGGCATCATCAATGTATTGATCAAAGCTCTGTTGATTCAGCACGTCTATAGCGCTTATTTGTGCCGGGCTATCCTCAAACGGCGAAAAACTTTCCGGCGCTTCCCATATCGGGACGAGCCTTTCTTCCTTGCGGTACAGCTCATAAACCGATATCCCCGCTTTTTCGCAAATTTGCATGGATACAGCATCAAAATGCGACCCGCGCCTTAGGGCAAAATCCTTTTGAAAACCTTTATGGTCGATATAGATCGTTTTTATACCGGCCTCGGCCATATTCTTGGCACAGTTCGGGCAAAACGGGTCTGTCACGCAAATCGATGCACCATCGGTATAAGGCGCCTTTAATATGCAGCCCGTTTCCGCATGAATCGTGCCGCTACTACCGCCGATTTTACAGCTTGTTCCAATTGTCTTTACGATGTTTTCAGGCCAGTAATTGGTGCTGGACACACTATAATCCTGCCCGTCCTGATCCTGCCCGAAAAGCGCTGCCGCTATCTTGTTCACAGGGTGGGGACTGCTGTGCACGATATCAACAGCTTTTTGCATTTGCGCGTAGGGAGATAAAAACATAATAAATGTAATAAGACCTGTTGTATTTATTCTAACTCTCTTATATAAAAAAAATACAATTAAATCGATAGAAAAAGAATTGCAATGGCAGCCACAGGATCTATTCATTCTGATGCGTCAACATCAGGCGAAGTGTCCGATCTGGACAAAAGAATGATGCGCCGTGCCTATGAACTGGCACTTAAGGGCTACAATGAAGGCGGCTGCCCTATCGGCAGTGTCATTACAGACGAGCAAGGTAATATACTTGGCGAAGGCCATAACCAACTCGTTCAAGAAGGAAATCCAATTATTCACGGTGAAATGGCCGCTATGCGTGATGCAGGGCGTATGAAGTCACGCCGTCACACCACAATTTATACTACTCTGGCGCCGTGCATGATGTGTACTGGCACCATAATACAATTCAAAATCGGCCATGTTGTTGTAGGCGATGCGATCAACTCGGAAGGCAATGTTGAACTGCTGCGCTCGCGCGGGATCAAGGTTACTGTGATGAATGATCCGGATTGTATCGAACTTGTGCAGAATTTTAGAGAAGAGAAGCCTGAGCTATGGCTTGAGGACTGGGGTGGTGAATAACCACAAGCCTTTGTAGTTATTATACATAATTACCTTGATTTTCTATAATAAATGTATTACAACAACTGTAATAAAAAAGACTACGGTTATAGAGTGTTCATAAAAATAATAATTATACACTCTTAGGTGAAAGTTCTTAGAGCAAGGAAAACGAGTATGACTAAGACAGGGACGATGCCCCCTGATACATCATCAACCTTATGGTTGGAGCGGGTTCTGTATGACATCCTACATGGAGAAAAGCCGCCTATAGATATAAACGATCCCCAGCAGGGCTGGCTTTATGATCAATTAAAGCATATGTACAAAGCAGGCATGCTTTCAGCCGAACCCGAATCCTATATATTCCTTGTTCCAGAAGAAAACCCACAAGATAAAGAATTACAAAAATATAAAGGCGTTACAACCGTTGAGGCACTTCCAAAGGCCATCACAACAGAATCAGCCGACACGCTGCATTTCTTGCAAGAACGCGACATTCATAATGCAAAGACATTAGGCGAAGATTACGCTTATCTATACAGCAAAGATCCACTTGACCAGATCGATGATGCCGATATTTTCATCCTTCCTAATGCCGGTATAGCCAGCCTTTACCAACTTGTGCGTACAATGAACGCCAGAGATGAAGGCCATATCGACCTCACAGACAAGCTTTTCGTTATTCAAGACAGAAACCAATTCTGGAAGCCATTCCTTGATTTTGTAAAATTATCATCCCAAGACGATAATTTCGTAGTATCCAAAACAAAGCGTGACACAGCCGAGCTAGTTAAAGAACGCACTACAAAAGAACAGCGCGAAAAAATTGCACAACACTCGACACCGGTTCACCCGATGCAACCAGGCGATGTTGTTTTTGCCGTAACAGGCAATATCAAAAAAACAACAGATTATCGCAAGGTTTTTGCCGAAAGACGTAGCGGTATTAAAGTCCGTAATTTCCAGCAAACATTTTCAAAAAGTCCGCGTGATGCTGATGAGCAAAGTTATAGCTATATCGGAAACCTTCTGGAAAAGTTTGAGGAGTTCTTCAACCTTGTGAAGGACACATATGGTCCGGATGAATTTGTCAAAGAGCTGACCGCCAAGGGTTATGATCTTGATCATGCATTTGCATTATTTGACGACGGAGGGATCGCCACAGAAGAAAACCTAACAGCAGGACCGGAGTTTTCGAATACAACCAAGGCAAGACAAAACCCCTACATGAAACATGGCCCCGGCCCCGAGATTAAGGGTATATTGGGCGCAGTGCAAAACCAGCCATACAAAGGCACAATCGGGGTTGCCGGTCTATTCGAAAGAATTAAAGACGCTGCGTTTCGTATCTCTATGGAAAGAGGCGCGCAAGGCAAGGGTGATATG
>JAUILO010000066.1 GCA_030432775.1 Alphaproteobacteria bacterium | reverse complement strand
GATAAATGCGAACGCATAAGCTAAAAACCATAATGGGAAATTAAATTGTCTTCTCAATCAAATACCAAACAAGAAAATACAACGCAAAACCAACATGAGCATTTCATGAACTTACAAGATCTGAAAACACGATCTCCGTCAGAGCTACTTGCCTTTGCCGAAGAACTGGGAATTGAAAATTGCGCGAGTATGCGTAAACAAGACATGATGTTTGCTGTTCTTAAAGAACTAGCCCAACAAGGTGTTCCGATTTCAGGTACAGGTGTTCTCGAAGTTCTGCAAGATGGCTTTGGTTTTTTACGCGCACCGGAAGAAAATTACCTTCCTGGTCCGGATGATATTTATGTATCTCCATCACAAGTTCGCCGTTTCGGTCTTCGTACAGGTGATATTGTTGAAGGTGAGATTAGAGCGCCAAAAGATAACGAGCGCTATTTTGCTTTATTACGTGTTGGCTTTATCAACAATGAAACACCGGAAAAAGTAAAACATCGCATTAACTTTGATAACCTGACACCACTCTATCCTGAGAGAAAAATTAAACTGGAACTGGAAGACCCGACAAAGAACGGTATGACCCAGCGTATCATCGAGTTGGTTTCGCCGCTTGGTTTTGGTCAACGTGCCCTTGTTGTTGCGCCACCTAGAACCGGTAAAACAGTTATGTTGCAGGATATTGCGCATTCAATCGAGAAAAACCACCCTGAAGCCTATCTAATCGTTCTTCTTATTGATGAGCGTCCGGAAGAGGTGACTGATATGGCGCGCTCGGTTTGCGGCGAAGTTGTATCTTCTACATTTGATGAACCGGCCACACGCCACGTTCAAGTTGCTGAAATGGTCATGGAAAAAGCCAAACGTTTGGTTGAACATAAACGCGATGTTGTTATTTTGCTGGATTCGATCACACGTCTTGCTCGTGCATATAACACTGTAGTTCCTAGCTCCGGTAAAGTTCTTACAGGTGGTGTTGATGCCAACGCCCTGCAAAGACCAAAGCGTTTCTTTGGTGCTGCGCGTAATGTTGAACAAGGCGGATCATTGACAATTATCGCCACAGCATTGATTGACACAGGTAGCCGTATGGATGAGGTTATCTTTGAAGAATTTAAAGGTACTGGTAACTCTGAAATTGTACTTGATCGTAAGCTGTCTGATAAACGCGTTTACCCATCAATTGATATTCAGAAATCCGGTACACGTAAGGAAGAGCTTTTGGTTGATCCTGCGACATTATCTAAAATGTGGGTATTGCGCCGTATTCTTAACCCGATGGGTGTTGTTGAATCGGTAGAGTTCCTGCAAGGTAAGATGAAGAGTACAAAATCAAATGATGATTTCTTCCAATCTATGAATCAATAATCATTACTCAATAAATTATAGACATTAGAAAATAACAATATACGGATCTTTCTGGATACGTATATTGATTATAGATGTGTAATTAAATCTGGAGGATGTTCCATTGAATATGGTGCTGGAGATTATTAGCGGTATTTTGCCGTTATATCTTATAATTGGTATTGGCTACGCAAGCGGTAAATTATTTGAAATTGATACGAAGAGCATAGCAACTATTACAGTATTTGTTGTATCTCCGATTGTTTTTATTCTGTCTATTTCGAAAATATCGTTTTCCGGTATCGCGGTAATCGCCCCGTTTATAACCTTATTCTTTGCACTTTGTTTTTCCTTTTTGGTGCTTAATATTACCAAATTATATATGAAAGACGGTAAGACCCCATATTTATCCGCGCTTATGAGTGGCACGGGCAATTGGGGTTATCTTGGTATTCCAATTGCTTTTACGATTTTTGATCAATCTGTGGTGGGTTTGTATATTGCCATTGGTGTCGGTATGCAGATTTTTGAAAACAGCCTCGGCATATATTTTATTTCCCGTGGCAATAGTTCGCCCATTCAAAGTCTTAAGAACATATTCCGTTATCCGGTGCTTTACGCCATGGTTATAGGTTTTGTGCTCAGTTATTTTGAATATACGATTCCGGTTTTAAATGATCAGTTTTTCGATTTCTTTAAGGGGGCGTATACGGTTTTGGGCATGATGATTATCGGTCTTGGCCTTGCTGATATGCACCGTTTTAGAATAGATATTCCGTTTACCTTTACTGTTCTGATTGTTCAATTTGTGCTTTGGCCACTGGCTGCATTTCTTATTATCTGGCTTGATAAGAATTTCTTACATTTCTTTGGCGAAAGTTTTTACGGCCCTATTTTGCTATTTTCTCTTATGCCTATGGCTGCAAATAACGCAGCTTTTGCGGCTAAATTCGATATGTTTCCGGGCAAGGCTTCAGTCGGTATTCTTGCCTCTACATTATTTGCGATCATTTACATTCCGTGCATGATTTATATATTTATAAGCTAGATATAGTATAATGGGTCTTATAGGCTTTTTTATTCAGTGTGAAGAATAAATACTATTGATCAATATCGGGGTTTGAAAATGAGAAGAAGTGTTTTGGGTTATATGTTTGCGATAGCGTTTGTCGCATTTTTCAGCAACATATTTTTTGAACATGTTCAACATAGCGCGATTGCCGAGACTATATCCATAGAAGAAGAAAAAGTTAATGCGATAGAAGCGTCCGGCCGTGATCTTGCGCCGGTAACTGCGTCCGATGAGGTTTCTGAAAATACGTTTGAGAATACGGCGGAAAGGGTACATGAAAAAGTCATCACACAATCGGCCACAGATAATGCATTTTTGCGCGTAAACCGTTTTAAAATTCTGCGCTGTGCCTATGCGCCTGTTGAGCCATATATTTATAAAGATATTAAGAGCGGCAAGGTAAGTGGCCCAATTGCAGATATTATGAAGAAATTGGGCGAGCTTGGGTCGGTCGATATTGAATGGACGGCAGAAGTAAGTTATGCCGATTTTGCGCAGGGCCTAAATAATGGTGATTATGATGCGTTTTGTGGTGTGATTACTGCGACACCGGCAAGAGAAGAAATCGTTACTTTCACAAAACCATTATACAAAACGCCGTATTATATTTATGTGCGTGATGGTGATGGGCGGTTCAAATCGCTGGATGATATGAATAGTGATCAGGTAACGGTCGCGACCATTGCAGGAGAGTCTTTTCAGTATCTAACGCGCCAATATTTGCCGAATGCCAAAGAACTTGTTCTTGAGGCGGGCTCGAATGCGGATGAGCTCTTTGATGCTGTGAAAGAGGGACGCGCCGATATTGTTATTCATGATCCTTTGAAGGTTATGACTTATAAAGCCGGTCATCCGGATTCAATCCATCCTGCTCTTGCAAGACCGATAGAGATTTACCCGATGTCGATTGCCGTTGGTAAAGAGCAGCGGGATCTAAAGACGTTTTTGGACGCAATTATTCACGGTATGCATGGTCTTGGCGGAATAGATCGTACATTTTTTGATTATAATATTGATCATGCAGTTTTATATCGTTTCCCCAGCCCGGTTGATGCGGCCAGAGGCGGCTCAAACTCCTCACCCGGCCCGGTTGGTGGATGCAGTGCGGGGACTGTGACTGGAGATGAAGAGATTGATGCTGTATTGGCTTCAAATGATCCTGTTGATCAGGCCATTGCCAAGGCCAAGGTCAAAGATCAGGCGCGGGCATGTGAATATAAACAATGATTTTCTTATAGGCCGATTTTATGCCTTAGAACTTCGTACCAGATTGGTGTTCCGTTCTCTATTAACAAGCTAATCTCCAGCATAATAAGATAAGCCACAAATAAACCGCCATATCCGGCATAGGCAATATTGCCGACTTTCGGGGTGAGCTGTTTTTGTTGTTCGGGGCTAAGCTTGTCACCGAATATCTTTTTTAATGCATTGCTGGATTGAATCCGGATGGCAAAGAACGTTGCCAGACAGCCTGCCACTATTGGCAAAATATCGATGACCGTTTCGGCTTCTGATCCTTGGGGGATTTTTATTGCGCTCATTAATCCGGCGCGCAAAGGCGTTAGAAGGTAAAGCGCGGATAATACCGATCCAGCTGCAATGCCGATGCCAAGACCCATTGATCTTGGTTTTTTTGTAACCAGTGCCAAGGCACGGTTTGCGCGAATTATAACATCACGTATGGTTTTTTTGCGAATGCCGAAACGATATTTACGGTTGATAATTTTTTCGGCCTTTTTCGGGGAATAGATCGCTGTTTCGAATAAGATATCCGATAATATTCTATATTGTAGAGATTCGCCGATTTTGCGTGCGATATTTCCTTTGCCATGAGCAGCACCATTTAATGCGCGGATACCTTTTGATATCGCAGTTTCAAGAAATGGCGGGATTTTAAGCAGGCGTGGCTGATAACCAAATAATTTACCTTCTATTGGTTGGTCTTTGATTGTGAACTCGATATCACCAAAGGGTAATTTTACGTGGTAATTTACATGAAATCTGTCTTTTTCGTTTTCTTTGCTCTCTTTTGCGAGCTGCTCGTAATCATCAATAATGGTTACTTTTGCGTGTTCTCCTGTTACTAGATCCGGCCCAAGTGCGTCAATTTGCTTGATGGCCTCCTCGGGTAATTCGGAGCTATTATATTCAAAAGTAGATATGGCTTTGACCTGTAAATGTGTTACGTGGGAGCGCCAGCCCGTAGCGCCACAGCCATTACAATCCTGATTACCTGATCCTTTGCATGTCCGGCACGGTATGCGGCCTGTTTGGCGGCACATATCACAGCCGGTTCGTCCTCTTCCGTGACAGCGCTGGCACGGTATGCGGCCGCTCGGCCCTGTGACAAATTGTGTGCCCTGACATGCCGGGCAGGGTGATGTGCGTTCGCCGCGACATTGCTGGCAGATTACTTCTCTTTGGCCGCGACACATCTGGCAATTTGAATGTGCCGTTCCGCCACATTGATTGCAGGCAGAGTGTAAAACATAGGTTTTTTTGTATTTATCAAGACGTATGACATCATTATTAATGGCAAAGCCCTTGTCATTTCTTTTCTTGAGAATTTGTACAGTGTTTTGAATGATCTCTTTATCTTGAGTCATTTGGTCGATATGTGTCTGGATTGAACGCTGGATGTCTTCTTTTGAACCAGCGGCTTGCCCTTGTTCGCGGCCATTAACATCTTTGTGAGATATTTCGCTGGTTATGCGATAATTTTGTCTGGCTTGGAAGTGAAAGATTTTACCCTTGAAATCTTTATGTTCTATGTCTTCGGGGTCTATTCCATTGCCTTTGGCAAGGGCCCGCATTTTCTCAAGCGCTTTATCCAGAAGTTCCTGTGGGACTTTTTCCGGATCTTCTATTGTGACTACATCTTCTTCGAAAAACTCTTCCTCGTCGCTCACGCCGCCTCAGCCATTTTAAGATTGTTGTTCAGAAAATCCATTGTACGCTGGTTGGCCAGTGTTGCTGCCGCTTCATCGTAATGTTCGCCCTGCCCTCTGGCAAAGGCATGATCGACATTTGGATATGAATATGCCGCAATATTTGAAAAATCTTTCACGCCGTTGATAATTTTTTCCTGTGCGTCTTTAGGTGTAAATTTATCTTCTTCTGCGATATGAAGCATTAAAGGATGGTCAATATCACCAGCCTCACCCAATAATTCGTCAAGCCCGACACCATAATAGCCAACACTTGCGTCAACATGGCCGCGTGCTGCTAGAAGATAGGCAAGTTTTCCGCCTAGACAATAACCAACACAGCCGACTTTTCCGGTTGACTGCGCATGGCCTTTGAACGTGTGGTGCGTCGCGCGCAAATCTTCGATACCCATATCAACATCAAAGCGGTTGAATAGATCAAATGCTTGTTGCCATTCCTTCTCGGTCTTATCCGTCAGTTGAATGCCAGGCTCTAGCCGCCAGAATAAATCAGGGCACACAGCGATATAACCCTGCGCCGCCAATGCATCGCATTTATCGCGCATTTCCTGATTAACCCCGAAGATTTCCTGTATGACTATGATGGTTGGCGCAGGTAGTGCTTCGGGCATTGCGACATAGGCCTGAAAGTGTTTGTTGTCTTTGGTGGGAATGGTGATCTCGGTCATGATTTGCCCCGTCGATTTATTCATTATTACGTTCGTATCAGTATGTACTTTGTTTAATTTGTGATTATGCACTATAGGTTATAGTGCGAAAACACTTAAATTATATTCGGAATTTATGAGCTCATCCGGCTTAATACCAGCTTGTAACCTTTATGGGGTTCTTGCTGTAAAAAGCGTGCGACACGGCCAATGGTTGTTGTGCTACTTCCTGTTAAATGACTGATTTCTCTGTAAGAAACGCCGCCGTGTTCTAGCATTCGTGCTGTGAGAAGGCGTTCTGATAGCGCAGATAATTCTTTGGGAGTACAAATATCCTTGAGGAATGATCGGAGTTCAGTTTTATTTGTGCATTGCAGTATTGCGTTGATGAGTGCTTCTTCGCGGTCTTCAGCCAGCATGGCTTTAATCTTGTTATCATTCATGACGGCACCAATTTATGTTTATGACGAAGGAGAACGTTTTGGTATTTATCTGCGCCTGCTTTTCATCGCATCTTTTGTTTTGCACAGGCTTTATTTATAGTGCATTAAGTGATGCCTGACAAGATATGAGCAGTTCTGGTGCAGCTATGTAGAGAATGGCGTGATATAACAGGTAAAAGTTTTTAAAGGAGAGACGCAGATGAAGTTTACAATAAATGTTGATTGTACACCCGAAGAGGCACGGCAGTTTGTCGGTCTGCCTGATGTTACCAAGTTACAAGAAAGCATGATGAAAGATCTGGAAGAGAAAATGCGTGAAGGCATTCATTCAATGGATCCGGAAACTTTTATCAAAACCTGGATGCCGATGACTATGCAAGGGCTTGGCGAGATGCAGAAAATGTTCTGGAGTCAGATGGGCATGAATACGCCGCAAGGCGATAAGCCTGATGTCAAAACTGATAATAAATCCGGTGAATAGGTAAAGCCCATAGATAGGTGCATAGACAAAAGTGAATAAATTATAGATATTTCACAGCAATATAATGATAATGACATTTCATAATGGATAGTTATTTGTTTGTCATCAATTCATAAAAACCAGCTTTCATTTATTATCGCTTTCAAGCGGTTTGGTATAAAACCATGTCATACAACGATACAATATATGCTCTAGCAACACCGCCCGGACGTTCTGGTGTTGCTGTGATACGCGTATCCGGTTCTTTGGCCTTAAAGAGCGCTGGAGCGCTTTTAGATGGTAAAGACCTTCCGCTTCGCCGCGCAGTTGTCAGGCGTCTCACGGATCCTGTTTCACGTGAAACAATAGATGAAGCGCTGGTGATTGGTTTTAAAAATCCGGCGAGTTTCACTGGTGAGGATGTGGTGGAATATCATGTGCATGGCGGACAGGCAGTTATCCAATCATTACTTTCGGCTTTGTCGTTTATGGATACGCACCGTATGGCCGAACCGGGTGAGTTTACACGCCGCGCATTTGAAAATGGAAAATTGGATTTAACGGGGGCCGAGGCAATTGCCGATCTGATTGATGCAGAAACGGTTGCGCAGAAAAATCAGGCACTGGATCAATTGGGCGGTGCGCTATCGGTTTTATATGATGGCTGGCGCGAACGTTTGACAAAATCCCTTGCCTATCTTGAGGCAGATATCGATTTTCCGGATGAAGATCTGCCTGAGGGTGTGGCAGCACAAGTGCGGCCGTTATTAGACAAGATTATTGATGAGCTGGACGATCATTTATCGGATAACCGCCGCGGCGAGAGATTGCGTGATGGGATACAGATTGCCGTTATTGGGGCACCAAATGCGGGTAAATCTTCTCTGGTGAATGCAATTGCCAAACGCGATGTGGCTATTGTTTCGGATATTGCGGGGACGACACGTGATGTGATCGAGGTGCATCTTGATCTTGGAGGCTATCCCGTGATCTTGGCGGATACTGCGGGTTTACGTCCGGAGCAACTGGGGGATAGCGGTCAGGATGTGATCGAGTCCGAGGGTATCAAGCGCGCACTTGCCAGAGCGCAGAGCGCTGATTTACGTTTACTGGTGTTTGATGCGGCGGATAAGGATAACTATAATGAACATACAGCTTGTCTGGTCAATGAACATAACGTGCTTATCATGAATAAGGCGGATTTACTTCCCGAAAACACGTCCAATCTTTCTATAAACGGTCAAAAGTTAATCCCTGTTTCTGTGGCAAATGGCGCCGGGCTGGATGAATTGCTGGATCATCTGGCAGATGCAATTTCTTCTTTGATTGGTCGCCGTGAAGCGCCGTCTCTTACCCGCCGCCGACATCGCGAGGCATTGGAAGATTGTGTTGCGGCGCTGGCCAGAGCAATGACAGCCGAGATGCCGGAATTAATGGCGGAGGATGTTCGTCTTGCTGTTCGTCATTTAGGGCGCATTACCGGCCGCGTTGATGTTGAAGATCTTCTCGATGTTATCTTCAAGGATTTCTGTATTGGTAAGTAATGCGGATTGTATGAGACGCTCATGTCGCTCTTATGCGGGCATTGCAGTATATGGAATCTGGCTGTCATAGATACTTAAGTGCGATTTATCAGATTATCTATCGAAAAATCTGGAGTTTTATCCTCTCTATAGTGTATAAAGTCGCTCATGATGAATAATAAGAGCTTTGATGTAATTGTAGTAGGTGGTGGCCACGCTGGATGTGAAGCGGCGGCAGCGTCTGCGCGTATGGGTGCAAAGACCGCCCTATTAACGCATAAGCTTGAAACAGTAGGCGTCATGTCATGTAACCCGGCCATTGGCGGTTTGGGTAAAGGCCACCTTGTTCGCGAAATTGATGCCATGGATGGTATTATGGGGCGCGTTATTGATGAGGCCGGAATACAGTTCCGAATGCTGAATGCCTCTAAGGGCCCTGCCGTTAGAGGGCCAAGAGCGCAGGCTGATCGTAAATTATACAGACAAGCCATGCAGAACCTGCTTTTTGATTACCCTAATCTAAGTGTAATTGCGGGCGCGGCAGACGATCTTATTCTGGATAAAGGCGGATCTATTGCAGGTTTAACCACGACAGAGGGCGAAGAATTTAGCTGTGGTGCTGTGGTACTTACAACCGGTACATTCTTACGTGGCCTTATTCATCGTGGTCTTGAGACAACGCCGGCTGGCCGGGTTGGTGAAGCGCCGACAATCGGCCTTGCTGAAACATTAGAGCGTCTGGAATTTCCACTGGGACGTTTAAAGACCGGGACTCCTGCCCGCATTAACGGCAAGACAATTAATTGGGCGGCGACTAAAGAACAGCCAGGGGATAACCCGCCTGTGCCCTTTTCTTTCATGAATACTGAAATTAAAGTGCCGCAGATTGAATGCCACATTACTTTTACCAATGAAAAGACCCAGAAGATTATTGAAGATAATATTCATCTCAGTGCTATGTATTCTGGGCGTATACAATCGACAGGGCCACGCTATTGCCCATCTATTGAAGATAAAATAATGCGCTTTACGGATAAGCCGCGCCACCAGATATTTTTAGAGCCGGAAGGTCTTGATGACGACACGGTCTATCCAAATGGTATTTCAACCTCCCTACCCGCTTCTGTGCAGGCCGCGCTTATTCAAACCATTCCGGGCCTTGAAAATGCCGAGATATTGGAATGGGGCTACGCCATTGAATATGACTATGTGGATCCACGGGATTTAAAACCAACATTAGAATCAAAGCGCTTGTCAGGTTTGTTTTTAGCGGGACAAATTAACGGCACGACAGGATATGAAGAGGCTGCAGCCCAAGGGCTTATGGCCGGTTTAAACGCCGCTATAGCCGCTGGGGGCGAGTCTAGTGTTTCACGTGAAACACAGCAGCCGATTATTCTGGATCGCTCTGAGGCCTATATAGGCGTGCTTATTGACGATCTTATTCATCGCGGGGCGCCAGAGCCGTATCGTATGTTCACAAGTCGCGCCGAATATCGTTTACGCCTTCGTGCTGATAACGCAGACCAGCGTCTAACACAAAAAGCTATTCAGCTTGGCTGTGTAGGTACAGAGCGCGCCTCTTTATGGGGAGCCAAATCAGAAGAACTGAACAAAATTCGTAATAGAATGAATGTCTTGAATATGACCCCGAATGAAGCAGCTGGTAAAGGCATTCATATTAATCATGATGGCCAGCGTCGTACGGCATTTGATTTGCTGCGTTACCCTAATCTGGGCTGGGCCGATGTAATAAAAGTGTGGCCGGAACTTGAAGGCGTAAGCGCAGCTGTTGTCGAGCAAATTGAGATTGATGCTTTATATGCCGGATATATGGATCGTCAGGATGCGGATATTCGAGCCTTTAAGAAAGATGAAGCGTTAGCTATTCCGGATGATTTAAATTATGACGAGATCGGCAGTCTTTCGAATGAGGTAAAACAAAAACTTATTCAGGCACAGCCAGCCACATTGGGAGCTGCGTCCCGTATTCCGGGCGTTACGCCAGCGGCGATTGTATCGCTTTTGCGCTTTGTTAAGCGCATGGACAAAAAGGGTTCAGATGACAAGCACGCCGCCTAATATATTTAATCAATCTATTGATGATCTGGGTATTGAGTTGAGCGACGATGATCGCTCTTTTTTATCGACATATGCCGGACTTTTAACCAAGTGGCAGAGATCTATTAATCTTGTCAGTTCTAACACTATTTCCGATCTGTGGATTAGGCACTTGCTCGATTCTTTGCAGCTCCTGCCTTTGATGGATGCGATGGAGAAAGACGATTTGATTTTGGCTGATCTGGGGTGTGGAGCCGGGTTTCCCGGTTTGGTTATTGCAGGATTGCGGCCTGATATGAATGTACATCTTGTTGAATCCGATCAACGTAAATGCAGTTTTTTGCAAACTGTTTCACGTGAAACAAATATATCTGCGGACGTTCATAATGCGCGGATCGAGGCCGTAGTCGCAGAAGGCGATTTTATGCCGGATATAGTGAGCGCGCGTGCGCTTGCATCATTAGAGGCGTTATTTGCGTATATTCTGCCATGGGCGGAGAAAAATAAGGATTTGCGTATGTTGTTTCTCAAAGGCGCGCGCGCAGCGCAGGAAATCGAAGAAGCTAAAGCTTCGTACGATTTCGATTGCGAAATGACGCGTAGCGTCACTGACAATGATGCATGGCTGTTAAATATATCGAATCTGTGCATAAAGCTATAGTTTCTGCAGTTTTTCGCTTGACGAAACGGGCTTATAAAATTATAATATATCGGAATTTCCAGATAAATTGAAATAAAATTTCTTTGATGTTTTTCAATGATTTAGATAGGGGTCGAGCAATGGTACGATACGAGTCGCGTTATCCAATTACAGGTGATAGAGAAGCTAAGAGAGCCGACGGGGTCTCGGATGTACCATCATCCACACATAAAAAACCCTCAGGACATGTTAATGTTAAAGCTGGCCCCCGTGTTTTGGCTGTTGCCAATCAAAAAGGCGGCGTAGGTAAAACAACAACAGCCGTAAATCTGTCTACAGCGCTCTCCGCTGTAGGAAAAAAGGTTCTTTTGGTTGATTTGGACCCGCAGGGCAATGCGTCAACAGGCCTTGGTGTAAGGCGGTCTTCTATCCAACAAAGCATGTATGACGTTCTTTTCGGCGAATCGACATTGGAAGATGTTGCCGTACAGACAAGGGTGCCTAATTTATTTGTGGCACCATCATCTATTCACCTGTCCGGCGCGGAGATCGAGCTTGTTACGGCAAAACGCCGTGAATACCGCTTGCTTGAAGCCATGAAAGTATCGCTGTCATATGATTATATCATTATTGATTGTCCGCCTTCGTTGAACCTGTTGACGCTAAATGCGTTGATAGTGTCACATTCGATTGTTGTTCCTTTGCAGTGTGAATTTTATGCTCTGGAAGGTTTGAGCCATTTGGTAAAAACAATTGAACGCGTGAAAAAGCACTATAATCCGTCGCTCACCATTCATGGCGTATTGTTGACCATGTATGACCAACGTAATAATTTGTCGAATATGGTTGCCAATGATGTGCGCGAGTTTTTCGGTGACAAGGTATATAAGACTGTAATTCCACGTAATGTACGCGTATCCGAAGCCCCTTCGCATGGCTTACCGGCAATTGTATATGATATGAAATGTCCGGGCGCGCAGGCTTATATTCATCTTGCGAGCGAGATCTTGAAAAGGGAGCGTCGTTTATTGGCAGATGCCAAATTGCAAGATCAGCAGGTTGCCTAATGGATAATTTGCATCACAATACAGCCAGCACTAGATTAGTGGCGTGTTGCTGTTTTTTTAGCGTAAAGATGAAACTGTATGTAGTTTGAAGAAAAGTAAGTAGGAAAAATGACTTCAGATAAAGATTTAGAAAAGCCCGATCCGAAGAAACGTCTAGGCCGTGGTCTGGACGCGTTATTTAGTGATGAAGAAGAATTTGGTGATGATAGCCCACTGGCTGGCACTGGTGGTTCATCATCATCCGGCACGCCGAGCACAGGTCGCGCGGTTTTGGGGATAGACCAATTAGAGCCGGGTACGTATCAGCCACGTGAGAAAATGGATGAGGCGTCGTTAAAAGAATTATCAGAATCAATAGCCGAACATGGCGTGTTGCAGCCATTGCTTGTACGTAAACACCCATCGGGCGATGAAGGACGTTATGAGATTATTGCAGGTGAGCGTCGCTGGCGCGCATCGCAGTTGGCAATGTTACACGAAGTTCCGGTAACAATTCGTGATTTAAGCGATCAGCAAGCCATGGAACTTGGTTTGATTGAAAATTTACAGCGTGAAGATCTGAACATTGTTGAAGAGGCCTATGGTTATGCGCGTTTGGTTGACCAGTTCGGCTACACTCAGGAACAGGTCGGCAAAAGCCTTGGCAAAAGCCGCAGTCATGTGGCAAATACGCTGCGTCTGTTGAGCTTGCCCGATAGTGTGAAGGAATATATACG
>JAUILO010000065.1 GCA_030432775.1 Alphaproteobacteria bacterium | reverse complement strand
GCTCGCCTTCGCGGCGCCAGTGCCCGGTGAGCGCGTTGAGGCAGACCGCGTTGTTGTTGCCACAGGCAACCATGAAATTAAACGTTTTCCCGCCGTATCGCAAGAATCTCTGGATGATCCGGAATTTGAAGATCGTTACGTTTCCGATCAATGGTGTTTACAGGAAAAAGAAGAAATTCAGGCTATTCCGTCTGATGAGTCAGTGTTGATTATCGGTACGGCGCTTAGTGCATATGACGCTGTGCGTACTTTGCTAACTCAAGGGCACACAGGGCCGATTAAAATGATATCCCGAAACGGGTATGAACATTTTAGATACCCAGAAGAACATAACTGGGACGATCTGGTGCTTCCGACACCTGAGTTTGCCACGATGGCATTTCTGGATATGAGTCCGGAGGTGTGGGCGCCAGTGATGTTGAAAGAGTTTCGTCAGCTTACAAGTATTAATTTTAACCCGCAAACGGGTGAGTTAAAACGCGACCCTTGGTATAAGCGCGCCTTTAATGGCAGTAAGACGTTCATGCCAGAGCAAGTCTTGAAAGAATGGGAAAAATATATACCCAATATTGTCGAGAATCTAGGTGTAGAAGAATACGGCAAATACTTGAAACAATATGGCGCTTTGATAAACACCCTGCGTGTTGGTGCAGGTGATGATATTTGCCAGCAAATTGATGATGCTAAAAAGCGTGGTCAGCTTAACGTTGTGGCTGCAGATATACATGAAATCAATAAAAATACCGATGATGGCGTGTTATCTTTGGAGGTACAATATATAGCCAAAGATGACAGAGAATTTACAACAGAGAAATTTTATGCGGTGATTTCAAGTTTAGGTGCAAATCAGGATTATGCGAAGACAAAAGATCCTCTTTGGACAGACTTGATGGATAAAGGTTATACGCAGCCGCATCCTGTCGGTGTCGGTGTTGAATTTAACGATTATACTGATGGGCTTTTGCGTGGATCGAACCGCATTTATGCGGCGGGTACCCCGGCAGCAGGCGAGAATATGATCAAACGCGGACAGCTTGGGCCGCCGGCCTTTAGTGTGCCGGGTATGCGTTCATCGGTTATTGCAACGGCAATGTCGGTATTGAGTGGTTCTGTGCGTGATCGCGTAGAAAAACGCTTTGAGTATTTTGACGAAATTGGTCGCCAGAATGGCCGTGGCGAGCATTTCGGATATCTTCGCCAGAGCAGCTACAAATACGGGCAACGGAGAGGGTCAGCATAATAGGCAGCGTTTGCGTCCTAAATAGTCGATCATATTTTTGGGCTTTACAATTATTTTGCAATCATGTTCCATCATGGCTGTAATTTATAAACAATTGGCAAGGCATCGTTATGGCGCAACAACGCACAGAATACCGCTTCACAAAAATGCATGGTCTGGGGAATGATTTTATCATTCTGGATCAGCGTGATGGCTCGGCATCTTTATCGACATCTAAAATTAAAACCATATCGCATCGTCGTACCGGTATTGGCTGTGATCAGTTTATCCATATCAAGCCACCGCAATCTGTTGATGCTGTAGCACGTCTTGAAATGTATAATTCCGATGGCCAGCATGTCGGAGCGTGCGGTAATGGTACGCGCTGTGTGGCTTCATATTTGATGAAAGATCTTGATGTTGAAAAACTCTCGATTGAGACAGATGGCGGTTTGCTTCATGCTAGAGCTGCCAGCATTAATAAGACTGAAGTGACGGTTGATATGGGCAAGCCTGTATTGGACTGGGGGCATATTCCGCTTTTACGTGATGTAGATATTTTGAATGTGCGTATTGATGAAAGCGGTATGGATCCTGCTGTTGCGGTGGGCATGGGGAATCCGCATATCGTGTTCTTTGTCGATGATGTTGCCAAGGTTCATGTAGAGGCTATTGGGCCGGTTGTTGAGTATAATAGCTTGTTTCCCAAACGTACCAATGTCGAGTTTGTACAGCGTATGAACGAGAACACTTTGCGTATGCGTGTTTGGGAACGCGGCGTTGGTGTCACTAGTGCTTGCGGTACGGGGGCTTGCGCAACTGTTGTGGCTGCAGTATTGCGCGGCATTGCAAATCGTAAGACAGAGGTTATTCTGGATGGCGGCAGTTTATTTATCAATTGGCGCGAAGAAGATGATCACGTGCTGATGACTGGGCCTGCGGCTTACGTGTGTGATGGCACGTTTGAGGTTTAGGAAAGTACACTCAAATTTGACAAAAAACGACAGCAGGCGTATTGCTATTGCTGTGTCTAGGTAGGCGCGGGCAATAAAGAAAATAATAAGCGTGGTGTATGATATCAGCTCTTTTGAGTGATGTGCCAGAAGCACACACAGGACGCATAAATAGAAAGCCTGAGTATAATGGCAAGTAATTACGACATAATTGGTGATATACATGGCCGCGCAGATGAGCTTGAAGAGCTTCTGGAGCAGCTGGGGTACGAATTAAAAGATGGTGTTTATATTCATCCCCAAGGACGCAGAGCCGTATTTTTAGGGGATTTTGTGGATAAAGGGCCGGAGCAAAAGCGCGTTGTCGATATTGTTCGTGCCATGGTCGAGCGCGGCGGCGCGCAGGCCATTATGGGTAATCATGAATTCAATGCGATTTGTTATGCCCTTGAAACAGGTTCGTTAAACGGTCAGACACAATATGTGCGCTCTCATTCGGATGAACATAACCACCAGCATCAAAAATTCCTTGATGAATATGAATTTGGCTCTGCCGAATATTATGATGTTATTGACTGGTTTAAAACACTTCCTGTGTACATCGAACTTGATGATTTTTACGTTGTCCATGCATGCTGGGATGATGACATGATTGATGGCGTCCTGCCATCTTATCTTGATGAAGATAAGGTTTTGATCCCCGAAGCTTATTATGCCTATGGGAAAAAAGAAGATCCGATCTATACAGCTATCGAAAATGTCATGAAGGGGCCGGGGCATGAATTGCCTGACGGTGTGTCATTTTATGATAAAAACGGGCATGAGCGCTTTGAAGCCAGAATTATGTGGTGGGCGGAAACACAGCAGGAGATCGGACATAAGCTTGATTTAACTGGTATTGATCTAACTGCGCAGTCAGATAAAATAGCCGAATATTCGGAAAAGATCCGTCTGGATTTTAAAAAATCAGCAAAACCTGCCTTTGTCGGCCATTATTCATTGCATGGAGGCGCGCGTGAAATGGCGCCTGATGTGAAGGTTCTGGATTATAAAGATCAAGTCACGGCCTATCGCTGGTATGGTCAAGAGGACGAGAAAAATGGCGATCAGAAACAAGGTCGTAATCATTTTGTTGAAATTTCTGCTAGACCCTATTAAAAAGACCGGATGAAAGATACATCACACACACACAGCGTTGAAAACAGCGCCGAAGACAATGATGCAACAGCCGCAATGGTTGACGCAGCAGTTGACACGGCTGCGGGTAGGGAGGTTCGCTCTTCTATGGTAAGAGAGCCGGAGTTGATCACATTTGGTTGCCGCTTGAATACTTATGAGAGTGAAGTGATGCGTACTCATGCCAAAAATGCCGGGCTAAATAACGCGATTATCGTCAATACATGCGCTGTGACCAAATCCGCAGAAAAGCAGGCGCGTCAGGCTATTCGTAAAGCTAAGCGTAATAACCCCGACGCGCAGATTATTGTCACTGGCTGTTCGGCGCAGATTGATCCAGACACTTATAGCAAAATGGCCGAGGTTGACCGCGTTATCGGTAATGATGAAAAACTTAAGGCTGAAACGTGGGATGCACCAGGTGATGCAAAGGTTTTGGTGAATGACATTATGTCTGTTCATGAAACAGCAGGGCATCTGATTGAAGGGTTCGAAGGGCACACACGTGCTTTTGTACAGGTTCAAAATGGCTGTAACCACCGCTGTACATTTTGTATTATCCCTTATGGGCGTGGGAATTCGCGCTCAGTAGCTATTGGCGAGATTGTTGAGCAGCTCCGCACGCTGGTTGCGCGCGGTTATAAGGAGGTTGTATTTACCGGTGTCGATATTACCGATTACGGTCTTGATTTGCCCGGTACGCCAACGTTGGGACAAATGATCCGCCGTGTATTGGCACTTATTCCTGAATTGCCACGTTTGCGCTTATCGTCAATTGATCCGGTTGAGGTTGATGATGATCTATGGCAGCTTATCGAAAACGAACCGCGTTTGATGCCGCATCTGCATATTAGCCTGCAGGCCGGTGATGACATGGTTTTAAAGCGTATGAAGCGCCGGCACTTGCGTCAGGATGTTGTTGATATGTGTAATCGCGCCCGTGTGCTGCGTCCGGATGTTGTGTTTGGGGCGGATATTATCGCCGGTTTCCCGACAGAAACAGACGAGATGTTTGATAATACGCTGGCGCTGGTTGAGGAATGTGATCTAACATTCCTGCATATCTTTCCGTATTCCGAGCGTCCGGGTACACCGGCGGCCCGTATGCCGCAGGTCGAACCCAAAATTAGAGCGGAGCGCGCTTTGAAATTGCGTGAAGCAGGGCAGAAGCAGTTGGATAAACTTCTAAGTTTGAATATTAATAAAACAGCACAAGTTGTTGTAGAAAAAGATAATTTTGCACGTACCGAATCTTACGTGCCGGTAAAAATAGAAGGTGATTTAATTGCGCAAGGCAGCCTTGTTGATATTATGATGACCGAGGTTGAAAATGGCGCTCTAAAGGCCCACATTATCAAAGAACAAAAAGCTGCATAGCTCTGGCGCAATACTTAACAAGTTAGGTTGATTATGTTTACAGGAATAATACGCGATATTGGAACAATTACCGGTGTTCACAAACATGAAGGTCACTGGACTTTGGTCATTGAGTGTAATCTGGATATGGATAAAATAGAGATTGGCGCGTCGATTGCCTGTAGCGGCTGTTGCCTTACGGTCATTGAAAAAGACGGAAGCCGTTTTCTTGTTGATGTATCCTTGGAAAGTCTGGATAAAACAGTCATTGGTTCTTGGGGCACGCAAACAAAGGTAAATTTGGAACCATCATTGAAGATTGGGGATGAAATTGGTGGTCATCTGGTGTCCGGTCATGTGGATGGTCAAGCCAGTGTGAAATCAATTGAAGAAGCGGGCGGATCATGGAAGGTTACGATCACGGCGCCGGAACATCTTGCTAAATACATTGCGCCCAAAGGGTCTGTCACGCTTGATGGTATCTCGCTGACTGTGAATGAAGTCAGCGGGGCTGATTTCGCCGTGAATATTATTCCGCATACCTGGGATGTTACGACGATTGGTATGCATAAGGAAGGTGATCTTGTGAATATCGAAATTGACCAGATAGCTCGTTATGTTGACCGTTTGATGCATGCCGATTTAAAGAAAGCATCGTAATTCATGCCACATATTATTGTTCATTATTCAAAGGAATTATCCGGCAGAATTGATATGCCCGCACTTGTAGATGATCTGCATGCTGATCTTGCAAGCCGTGATACGGTGACTTTGGCACAAATCAAGACACGCGCTATTGCTATTGAACACAGCAAAGCAGGTGGAATGGATAAGCCGAATGAAATGATATGTATCACGCTTAAATTACTATCCGGCCGTTCTGATGCGTTGAAAGAAGAAATGGGGCACGGTTTACTGACTTGTGCCAAATCTTATACGGATAAGCTGGACAGCCCTTGTGCGGTGACGGTCGAACTTATTCATCTGGATCAACATTACTATCAATAGATATAAACCTGTAAATATAAGTGCCACTGCAATGGCTTTATTGTCGGTGCGCTATGCTTTATGTACTGCGCGTAGAATAAAGCTGCGCGTAAAACTTGCTCTTTTTATCTAATCGTTCTATATCTGTCCTTAATATATAGTTCTCAGGGTAGGGTGAGAGTCCCAGCCGGTGGTTATAGCCCACGAGCGCCTGTTTTTATTGTCCTTAGGGTAATTGATATGACAGGGTCTAGCAGATTTTGGTGAAATTCCAGAGCCGACGGTATAGTCCGGATGAAAGAGAATTGATGCATAAAGCCAGTGTATGGATCGTGTCGTGTATCGCATATGATATCACATCACGATTTTATAGCTTTATTGCTTCATCTTAATCTTCCATGACGCCCTGTATATTTTTGAAGAGAGAAATATGATGGGTAATGCGTTGGAATCTGTTCAGCAAATCACAGAAAATAAAATTGTTTCATCCGAAGCAATCATAAGGGATATCTCCCGCGGTAAGGCCGTGGTTATGGTGGATGATGAGGGTCGCGAAAACGAAGGTGATCTGGTTTTTGCTGCCGAATTTGTCACACCGGAGCTGATTAATTTCATGATCCAGCATTGTGGCGGTTTTATTTGTCTGGCGTTCGAAGAGGGGTTTGCACAGCGTTTGGAGCTTCCCTTGCAGCCCCGCAGAAATCTGATCGATAATCAGGCGCATTTTACTATTTCAATCGAAGCACGCTATGGCGTTGAAACAGGGGTATCAGCCAAAGATCGCGCCGTGACAATCCAGACGGCGATTAATGAAGAAACCGGCCCTGATGATATATGTACACCGGGTCATGTCTTTCCGCTTATCGCCAAAACAGGTGGGGTATTAGAGCGCACCGGCCATACCGAAGCAGGCGTTGATTTAGCACGTCTTGCCGGGTTTAAAGGAGCTGCGGTGATCTGTGAAATTATAAATAAGGACGGCACAATGGCACGGCTTGATGATTTGCAGTTATTTGCCACTGAGCATGATTTGAAAATTGGAACAATTGAAGATCTTGTTCACTACCGTATCAATCGTTCCGGCGCCGTTTAAAAAATCTGTTAATTCATGAAAGCGAAAAAGTAATATGTCTGCAGCACAGCCAAAAACACACATAGCCATTATCACTGCACCATACCGTAGAGAGATTGTCGATGCGCTATATCAGGGCGCGGTCGCACAAATAGAAAAGACAGGCGCAACACATGAGCGCATTGATGTTCATGGTGCATTGGAGATCGCAGCCGTCATTGCCCAGCTCGAGGCAAGCCAAACAGCCAGCTTTGATGGTTATATTGGCTTGGGCTGTATCTTAAAAGGCGAAACTATCCACGATGAAGTGATCGCCTATACCGCGTTTTCTTCCATTGACGATATGGCGACAAACAAGCTGATTGCAGTTGGCAATGGCATTCTGACAGTCAATACAATGGATCAGGCAATAGAACGCTCGGCGCTGGATAAGCAAAATCGTGGCGCAGAAGCGGCCAAGGCTGCAATTCGTATGCTTGAAATCAAGCGCCAACATGGTAATTAAGGTATGGATAAGATTCATACTGAAAGGTTCACATGATATTTTGGCGTAAGAAGAATAAAGATAAATCGCCTGAACAGAACGAAGCGCAGGTCGAAGATAAGGATCTGGGTCGTGATGTTGCCGCTGAAAAAGTGCCCGCGGATGTTCCGGCGGCGCGCGCGCCTGAGGAGGCGAGCAAGGCTGTGGCAGAGGCACTTGAACAACCCGCCATCGTGATACAAGCTGTAGAACCAGAACCAGAACCAGAACCAGAACCAGAACCAGAATCTGTTGTGCCGGAATCGGTCGTTGTTGAAGAAGATATTCCCGAGACAAAAACCGCTGACGCGCTTGTGGATGTTCCTGCTGAAGCGCTGCAAGCTCTACCAGAGCCAGAAGTGAAGCCAGATGCTGCGCAAGAGATAAAGCAAGAAGATGAACAAGAAGACAGGCAAGAAAAAGGCGGCTGGATGACCCGCCTGACACAAGGACTGTCTAAATCCACTAATAAATTATCACAAGGCATTACAGATCTTGTCACCAAGAAAAAGCTGGATCAGGCGACACTTGATGATCTGGAAGATGTGTTGATCATGGCAGATCTGGGCCCTGCAACGGCAGCTAAAATCGTCGCAGAGTTTGGAGAAGGCCGTTTTGGTAAGGAAATTTCCGAAGAAGAAGTTAAACAGGCGCTATCAGAAAGCATTGCATCGATATTGCGGCCCGTTGCTCAAAAGGCGCATTACCACAAACGGGAAAACGGCACGCCGATGGTTGTGCTTGTTTGCGGCGTAAACGGCGTTGGCAAAACAACCACAATTGGTAAACTTGCCCATGATCTACATTTTGATGAAGGTCTGTCTGTGATGCTGGCCGCAGGCGATACATTCCGTGCCGCAGCTGTGGAGCAACTCGGAATCTGGGCAGATCGTTCCAAGAGCCTGTTTTTATCAAAGGATGTTGGCGCGGACGCTGCTTCTGTGGCGTTCGAGGCCTATGAGAAGGCGATTGAGGAAAATGTTGATGTGCTGTTCATTGATACGGCAGGAAGGCTTCATAATAAATCCAATCTAATGGCAGAACTGGAAAAGATCGTTCGCGTTTTGAAGAAAAAAGATGAAAGCCTGCCGCATGAAGTGTTGCTTATTCTAGATTCTACGACAGGTCAAAACGCGCATGATCAGCTCAAAGTATTCAAAGAGATGGTCAATGTAACAGGATTAATCGTTACCAAGCTTGATGGCTCGGCCAAAGGCGGTGTGGTCGTTAGCCTGGCTGATCAGTTTGGTTTGCCTATCTATATGATCGGTGTCGGTGAACATATAGGCGATTTGCAGTCTTTTGATGCGGATGATTTTGCGAAATCACTGGTCGGTCTTGTTTAATTGAAAATAAATTAAATTTTCTCGGCATTATTATTGATAGACAGAATAATAAAGCTAGGTAATCTGGAGACATAGTCGCCCATATATGCTTGGAAGAGTTATTGCTGTGAACGATGCTGTGAATGATATTGATACAAAACCGGAGATGATGCCGGATAGCACAGCGTATGAGCCGCCGGATGAGGCATTGCCGAAAACAATCCGCGAATATTTAGGGTATCTATGGCGTTATGATCCAAAGCGTTGGTCGCTTTTTTTGTTTCAGGATTTTGTACATTTCAGCCGTTATCCGGTGGCTTTTATCTTTGTTGGTCTTGCAATTGATACGGTCATCGGCGCATCTCCGCAAGATGGTATTCCGGTGACGGCGTTGTGGATGGTGCTGGGTATCTTTGGGGTGTTGGCACTGGGCGAAGGGGTTCATATTTGGACCGCTTATCTCGTCCGTAGATGGAAACCAAAATTACGAGCCAAAATTCGCAAGGATTTCTTTAATTATGCGCTCGGTCATAGTCATGGTTATTATCAGGATAATTTCGCCGGATCGATTGCACGCAAAGTAATTGAACTTGCCGAAAGCAGCTGGCGTTTACATGATACGCTGCGCTTTAATATTTTTGGCTCTATAGTTGCGATGCTAAGTGCGACGATTTCTATGTTTATTGTCTCGCCTTTATATGCGGCGGGAATGCTGCTGTTTTTATTCTCTGTGACTATTCCTGTATGTATGCGGTTAAAACGAATTAGCGGTCGCGCGCGCACTTTTTCCGAACGTAGGGCTGCTGTGACAGGCGTGATCGTTGATATATTCGGCAATGTGACATCAATGCGTAATTTTGCACGGCATGATTATGAAGAATCGATGCATGATCGGATTACGGCCTCCGAACAAAAAAGCGATAGCAAACGTATTTTGACCTTGGTACAGATCGAAAATTACCGCCGTGCCTCATTCGTTATCTTGGGGGCTGCGATGATGGGGGCTCTTTTGCTGGGCTGGCAGGCTGGAATAGTCAGTGTTGGCCAGATGAGCGCGGTAATGGGGCAGAGTTTTTCGATGGTGGGCTATGTCTGGATGTTTGGTGTCGGCGTTATTTTAATGGCGGATGAAATGGGCTGTATTGATGATGCTATCCGCACCATTACTCCTGCGCATAGTGTATGTGATAGGCCGGATGCGGCCAGAATTAATGTGGTCAAAGGTGATGTAGAGTTTCGGAATGTGTGTTTTTCTTATGGTGAGGTACCTGTATTTAAGGGATTGAATTTGGATATTCCGGCTGGGCAGCGTGTTGGTCTTATTGGGGCCTCCGGCGCAGGCAAAACGACACTGGTCAGCACGTTACTTCGCTTGTTTGATATACAGGATGGTCAGATATTGATTGATGGCCAGAATATTGCCGGTGTTACGCAAAATAGTTTGCGTGAAGCAATTAGCGTCGTGCCGCAAGACACAACATTATTTCATCGATCTTTGATCGAGAATATACGTTATGGCAGGCTTGATGCCAGTGATACTGATGTTAAGGAAGCGGCGCGCAAGGCATATGCCGAGGAGTTCATTGCGAAAATGCCCCAAGGATACAATACAGTGGTCGGAGAGCGCGGGATAAAGCTTTCGGGCGGGCAAAGACAGCGGATAACAATTGCACGGACATTTTTGAAAGATGCACCAATATTGGTTCTGGATGAGGCGACAAGCGCACTTGATAGCGAGAGCGAGCAGCTAATTCAGGAATCTTTTGAACATTTAATGGCGGGCAAGACCGTGATTGCCATTGCGCATCGTTTATCAACGATTGCGCATATGGACAGACTTTTAGTCGTTGATGACGGCGAAATTGTCGAAGACGGTACGCATGAAGAACTTCTTCGTCAATGTGGCCTATATGCAAAATTATGGAGTATGCAAAGTAACGGATTTCTGCGCGAAGAAGAGGTGGCTTAAAGCGTAATTTACATGTTATAGCTGGCCTATCACTCGCATAAGATGGCAACGGAAGAAACGCAAATGGCCGATATTGACTTACATCACAAAAATCAAGACAAAGGCGATCTGGTTGTTACGCCTTTTCAGTTCTTTTTAGGTGCGCTTAAGGATCACCCATTTTTATCACTATGGCTTCTGAGCGGCGAGGTATTGAATACGGTTGTTCTCATTTTAATTCCTTATGGCGTGCGTAATTTAATCGATGGCGTTCAAGGGTTTGATCCCGCAGGCGAGCTTAGTTTTTGGGAAGCGATACAGGGCGAGTTTAATTACTTTGTTATATTGAGCGCACTATTGATTGTTAGTAGCCGGTTTTCTGGTATGTCGATATTCTTTTTCGCGCCGATTATTCGTTTAAAGCCGCGCAAACGTCTGTTTTCCCATCTGCATAATCATGACATGGGATATTTCCAAAACCGGATGAGTGGTTCGCTGGGTAATAAAATCGGCGAGACAACGTCGGGTATGGCATTTGCGCTATGGATTTTTACCTATGATGCGTGGCCGGTTCTTATTTTGTCACTATCTAGCATATATTTGCTGTTTACCGTGCATACAACTTTGGCTGTGGCTTTTGGTTTTTGGCTTTTAGTCTATATTCCGGTGATCTGTTTTTTTACGACAAAAAAAGCCAAGGTGAGCGAGAGAATATCGGCAACGCGTTCATATCTGACAGGGCGCATTGTGGATGTTGCGTCAAATATTGGAGCGGTCAAGGCCTTTGCCAATGCGCCGTTTGAAGATGATAATCTCACCACCGATATGGAACTCGAAGTCAAAGCCGTGCACGATTATCAGGTCATCCGCGAGATTGTTGCATGGTTTCATTATACCGCTGGTTTTTTCTTGATGGTCGGCATGATGTATCAAGCCGTGCAGCTTTATAGTCAGGGGCTTATATCACTGGGCAGTTTGTCATTTGTGTTTACGCTTATTTTGCTGGTGGTGGATCAGGCGCGGCATTTATCCTTTGCGCTTCAGAATTTTATTGAACATATCGGCCAGATGTCTGATGGTGTGCGCACGATCATGACAAAACATGTATTGGAAGATAAATCAGGCGCAAAGGATTTGCAGGTCAATAGTGCTGAAATCCGGTTTGATAAGGTTTGTTTTCATTATCCTGATCATAGCAACAAAGTCGTTATCAATAATCTGGATCTGCATATCAAGGCATCTGAGAAAATCGGTTTGATTGGTGTGTCCGGCGCGGGGAAAAGTACCCTTGTGAATCTGATTATGCGTTTTTACGATATACAGGATGGCCGGATATTAATTGATGGTCAGAATATTGCCGAAGTTTCGCAAAACAGCCTGCGCAGGAATATCGCCTATATTCCGCAAGATACATCACTGTTTCACCGCAGTTTGATGGAGAATATTCGTTATGGTGATCTGGAGGCTAGTGACGAAAAGGTTATTCAGGCAGCTCGCATGGCGCATGCTGATGAGTTTGTACAAGCCTTGCCGGAAAAATATGAGACTTTGGTGGGTGAGCGCGGCGTGAAATTATCTGGTGGTCAGCGCCAACGCATAGCTATTGCCAGATCTATCGTTAAAAATGCGCCGATCCTGATTTTAGATGAAGCGACAAGCGCGCTGGATAGTGAAAGTGAAGAGTTAATTCAGGATAGCTTTAACAAATTGATGGCGGATAAAACGGTGATCGCGATTGCGCACCGTTTATCAACGATTGCGCATATGGATCGTTTGATTGTGATGAGCGATGGCCAGGTAGTGGAGCAGGGAACCCATAAAGAGTTGCTCGCGCGAAAAGGGCTGTATGCAAAGCTTTGGGCGCGCCAGTCTGGCGGCTTTATTGGTGAATAAATTTGTCTTTAACGGACTGATTTTAAATGATTTTGTAAGGTTTTATGTTACACTGAAACAATGAAAAAAGATCTGAAAAAATTTAAGCCACGCTTGTTCAGAGACCCCCATAAGGCTCTGGAAGCTATCATCGAAGTATATGAAGCAAATGTTGAATATCTTCGCCTGTCATTCGAAGAATTTGCATCAGGACAGCACCCGCCGTCAAAAGTACGGGGGTTTTATCCGTATGTAAAAATAGATGTTAAACATTCCGCACGGACGGATTCCCGTCTGTCTTACGGTTTTGGGCCAAAGAACGGTGTGTTTTATACGACTGTAACACGACCGTCCGATATTTACGGTGCGTATCTAAAAGAACAAATCAGATTACTGCTGATGAATCATGACGAATCCGTTGAGATCGGTGTCAGTGATAGTCCTATACCGCTGCATTTCGCGCTGGGTGAGGAATATCATCTTGAAAAGGATCTTGACCCAGAGCAGCTCGAGACATTATCGACATATTTTGATCAACCGGATCTGGGCGATCTTGATGACGAGATTGCAAATTGTACTTATATACCGGGGCCTGGCGAACCGATGCCGTTATCGCTATTCGGGGCAGGGCGCTGAAAAGCGATAAC
>JAUILO010000064.1 GCA_030432775.1 Alphaproteobacteria bacterium | reverse complement strand
GGCCAGCGCCCGCAAGATTGCCGATTATGTAGCGATGATCTATAAAGGCGAGATTATCTGGTATGGCGGCGTTAATGAGCTTGACCATTCCGGCAATGATTACGTTGACCAATTTATCAATGGTCGAGCCGATGGTCCGATTACAGAAGACCTTCAAAAAGAAGAAGAATTGCGGGCAAAAAAACGTAAATCTATAAGCAAAGCCGCCTAAAAGACAAAGCTCCACAACATTACTCTGTAACGTAGAGGTGATAACGTAGAGGTGATAACGTAGAGGCATAAAAAAGGCCGCTTATCTATAGGAAAGCGACCTTGTAAAATATCCCTGCTTTATTCCTAAGACTTTAAAAAACGCGCGGACTTGCGACCAACCCCGTTGTCATCACCGTACTCCAGCGACCAATTGTATGATCAGCAGATGGCGGAGACCTATGAACCGCATTAAAAGCTTCCGATGGTTTGAAGATCGACTGACCTTCCTTAATTTGCACACTCTCATCAACGATAAAATTGCGGCCATTATTTGTTTCGCGAACACCTTCACGCAACGCAAACTCGGCACCTGTTGCCGCGATATTGCGCACAGATCGCACACGATCTGGCGGTAAATGCTTATCAATGTGCCATTTTGGGTTTTGCAGGCTTCCCGCCGCATGAAAACACAGCGCCAGCAATATCGGATCATTAGCGTCAGATGTCTTTCTTAACGTATCAACCTGCTTATCAAGGTCTGACCAATACGCATCAAAATCTTTGCTGGCATCAAAACCGAATTTCGCGGATAATTCCCGTGTCAGCTCACTGCGCAGCTCATGAGCCGTTAGCCCGTCGGCGCGAATACGAATGAATTTCTGGGTCGGCGCCACTTCAAGATAATGCGCCTCCAGCTCGGCCATTTGACAGGCCAGCTTCAGGTCGGCCGGATCATGAATTAAAACACCATTTGTTTGTGCGCTACCCGCGAAAATATCGAGCGCCGTATCAACCGATTGCAGATCAACTCTGGAAACAACAAAGAACTCCCCATCCGCGATACTGGTAATGCCTGCTTGCTGCGCATTTATATATAAATTTGATTTACTCATGTTTCACACCCTAATCATTTATTTTTTATTATGATTAAACCTGCGTGAATATATATTATGTAAATTTAAAATGCAATAAAATTATAGAATATGTCTTTTTTCTGACACAGTCCTGTGCCATATAATGTGTAGCTATAATCGCTATGTGCCTTTGTTTGACCATGTTCCTACTCTATAGAAACACAAATATAAGGGTATTTGATATAAACCAGAGAACGGTCTATACAGCGATGATGTAATAGCTCTAATTAAGGTAGAATCTATGAAGTGGCTTTGGTACTCATTCTTAACGTTATTTTCTCTGGGCATGCTTGGTTTAATACTGGCTGTCGGGGTTGCGGTATACTCCATTTCATATTACGGGCGTGACCTGCCTGATTACACGGTTCTAAAAGATTACGAACCGCCGGTCGTAACACGTCTTTACGCCGGTGACGGTAAATTGCTGGCAGAATACGCCGAAGAAAAACGCATCTTCGTACCAATCGAAGTCGTGCCGGATTTATTGAAAAACGCTTTTATCGCTGCCGAAGATAAAAATTTCTATCACCATAACGGCGTTGATTATATCGCTATATCAAGAGCCGCCATTACCAATTTGCGCAATATGGGCGGGGATAGACGCCCCGAGGGCGCATCAACTATTACACAGCAAGTTGCAAAAAACTTTCTTTTGACCGGTGAAGTTAAAATAGAGCGTAAAATCCGTGAAGCTATTCTGGCTTTTCGTATTGAACGTGCCATGTCCAAAGACCAGATTTTAGAGCTATACCTGAATGAAATTTATTTCGGCATGCGCTCTCATGGTGTACAGGCGGCAGCATTAAATTATTTCAACAAATCTCTAGACGAGCTTGAAGTTCACGAGGTGGCTTATCTGGCAGCTCTACCCAAAGCACCGAATAACTATAATCCGCTGCGCCATTATGATGCCGCATTTACCCGCCGTAACTGGGTTATCTCCAGAATGCAGGCGGATGGATTTATTACCAAAGAGCAAGAAGAAGAAGCCAAAACAAAACCAATCATCATCAAACACCGTGATAATGAGGAATTTGTCGAGGCTGGTTATTTTGCCGAAGAAGTCCGCCGCGAAATTGCGAAACTTTATGGCACAGACACACTATATGGCGGTGGCCTTGTCGTACGCACCAGCCTTGATCCGTTCTTGCAAAAAATCGCGGAAAAAGAATTACGAAACGGTTTGATTGAATATGATCGCCGCCATGGTTATCGCGGTGTGCTGGACCATTGGGATAATCTTGTTAACTGGGACCAAAAACTAGCCACCTTTACACCGCCAGAAGGTATGATAGACCGCTGGCGCCTGGCTGTGGTTTTAAACACCACCCCAGATAAAGCACAAATCGGCTTTGCAGATAAAACCAAAGACGAATTACAGCTTAAATATATTAGCTGGGCTCGCAAAGCACTTGCCAAACAAAAAGTCGGCAGCCCCATTACGTCGGTGAAACAGGTTTTGAAAACCGGCGATATTATCATGGTCGAACATGTCGATGTTGATAACAGCAAGGTATATGGCTTACGCCAAGTGCCTGATATTAACGGCGCGATCATTGCACTTGATCCGCATACAGGTCGTGTTCTAGCCATGCAAGGTGGCTGGAAACAAGGAACAAGCGAATTTAACCGCGCCACACAGGCCATGCGCCAGCCCGGTTCAGCATTCAAACCTTTCGTTTATTTATCCGCTCTTGATAAAGGCTTCACACCGGCCACATTGGTGCTGGATGCCCCCTTTGTTATTGATCAAGGTGCAGGGCGCGGTCTATGGAGACCATCGAACTACACCAAGGAATTCTATGGCCCGACGCCTATTCGTGTTGGTATCGAAAAGTCCAGAAACCTGATGACTGTGCGTTTGGCTGATTTTGTGGGCATGCCTTATATTGTGGAAACTGCCAAAAGATTCGGCATTGTTGATTCCATGCCGCCGCATTTGGCCAATGCGCTGGGTTCCAGTGAAACAACCTTGCTTCGCCTGACAGCTGCATACGGACAGCTTGTAAATGGCGGCAAGAAAATCACCCCGGCGCTGATTGACCGAATTCAAGATAGACGCGGTAAAACCATTTTCGTGCATGATGATCGCCCATGTGATGGCTGTGGTGATCTCATTGAATGGTCAGGGCAAGATACACCAAAACCGCCTGATAATCGTATGCAAATCGCCGATCCAAGACACGCCTATCAGGTTGTTTCCATGATGGAAGGCGTTGTTCAGCGCGGTACTGGTATTCGCATTAAATCTCTGGGTCGTCCACTTGCCGGGAAAACAGGTACAACCAACGAATCACGTGACACATGGTTTATCGGCTTTTCACCCGATCTTGTTGTCGGTGTATTCATCGGCTTTGATGAACCAAAACCTTTAGGTTATAAAGAAACCGGATCATCTGTATCCGTGCCTGTGTTTAAAGACTTCATGGAGCAAGCTCTGGCAGATACCCCGCCAACACCATTCCGGATCCCGCCGGGCATCCGTCAGGTTCTTATCAATGCCGAAACCGGCACGCGCGCCAAACCAGGTGACCATCACGTTTTGTGGGAATCATTCATTCCCGGCACAGAACCAACCGACCAGATCTATATTCTGGATGGAAAAGGCATCAGCATCATGCCAAGCCTTAGCGGTGAAATTGATGCCGATGCAACGTCTGGAACTGGCGGATTATATTAATTTCCTAACAAATCATAGATGAATGAAACAATCCAATCTGTCGCTATCAAAAGCTGAGCAACGACAAACGCTTGATTTATTGTGAAATATGTTCCTATACTATCATCATAAATGTGCAAAAAAGCACAAAAATAAAGAAAAAGAATATATAGAACACAGGGAGTTCTACCGATGTTTACTAAGGCTAAAAAGCGCTTGGTCGCCATTTTTGCGACCGCGGCACTGGCCGTTGGTATTGCACTAACACCCAGCCCGGAAAAATTAAGTGATATTTTCTCATTAGCAGGAAATAAAGATCGCTCGTCTCAAACAAGCGCGCAGGCATGGAAGGATTTAAACAGGAGTCATTCCTATGCTTTTGAAACCGAACATGGGCAAGATCAATTACCAGATGGCAACAACACCATATCGGTACAGCTTGAAAGCAGCCTTGATGAATTTGAGGCCGTTACATTGCAGCCCGGCTCTATCCCTTCCGGTATATTGGAAAAGCATGGCGAGGCCGCAGCCAATATCATGGATATCACCGCAGACGGTATCAGCCAAAGCGATGTTGATGTTCGTTTCATTGAAACACCGGAAAGCCTTGGTGATCTATTCCTTGATCAAGAAAGCCCGACGACACAATCCTTCATGGATTATGTCGATATCCTTTCCCTCAGTATGGTTCTAATGGATCGTGGTAATGGCATATCTCAAGGTGACCTTCATACAACACGCGACATTGAACAGGCTGATAAATTATGGACATCTTCGGATATGATATTTGTCTGGTCAGCAGGCAATAATGGCGCAACATCATCTTCGCGTATTAATAGACCTTCTGCGTTTCATCCAATGCGCGCCGATGCCATGGTTCGCATTGGCGAAGTCGAAACAGATACTGACGGCACATTACGAATTGCCGGACATTCAAGCCGTGGCGGAGTTTCATTCGTTGTGAAAAACCCATACACAGATCCGGTTATGGATTGGGGGTACCCTTATATCCGTACGGAAAAAGAAGCACGAAAACGCATCGGCGAATTCTATAACAAAAACGTAACACAAAACTCGCGCACAGCTCTGGAGATTTTTAATGATCAGCTCATCATCCGTGAGCATATACCATTCATTACACCATTGCCCCGCGACGCAAACCCGCTAATTACCTATATGGATTTCCCCGGAAAAGCCGACTTGCTTATGCCCGCCAAGTGGCAACGCGAGCATCCGGACAGAGTGCGCGAAGCCTTTATTAACGGAATCATGGCTTCTATACCTGTTATGAACAGCATATATGGTGCCGATGGCAATGGATTGATACGTGATTTATCCGGCACATCATTTAGCGGCCCTTACGCGGGAGGCATGATATCCGGTGCCCATGAATTATTTCCGCAGCTTTCTGAATTCGAACTCATCGGCGCCGCCCTTATCGCCGCTGAACCCATCACAACAGTGAAAAAAAATACACTGGGCGGCTTGCTTGCGCCGAGCAACAAAACCGTTGCCTATAGCAATAATGGCCGCAACCTTCTTTATAATAGTGAAGAAGGCGGCTTTGGCTACGTTGATCAAACGCGTTATATAGAAACATTACAGGAAATATCCGATCTTAAAAACCAGTATCCAAACCTGTCGACAGAGCAGGTACATGCCGCATCGGATGTCACGCGATATAATGGCTATAGCCCTGTGAAAGAATCACCATATGATTTTTCACCGTCTTTCGACAACATCATGCCGCATATTCCTATGCCGGATCTAAATTTTGACACACAAAGCCACCAGGAAAACTCCGCCACAATCACAGATATCATCCCGGCGCCAGATAATCGCATTATGCCATCAACTCCGCTTGATAGAAGCCTGCTGATAGATTTTATTGACGCCAGCCAAAGAAGCCTAACGGCACAGTCGCAAATTATGCACAGTCATGAACTGAAGGTGAACGATGATATCATTACCATGCGCACCAACCTGACATTAAAATTTGCTGGCGATCAAAGAGTGCCGCCAACCATCCACCTGATCAACCCGGCGGGCGGCTCTATCGAACTTGCACCAACAAATATTAACGGAAAAAATGTTGAATATTCCCTTGGTACTACTGATGGGCATTTTGGCAATCATACAAAAGGAACATGGCGTATCGAATTCCAGGGTAATTTCGAGTTACAAGAAGCCCGCCTCCTTATTCACGGAAGCAAAGTCGGTGGCTTACTGGATACCTACCTTAAACAGACTGTTGATATGGATAACGTGCCCGATTACTACGATGATCCCCCCGCTCCACCGCCAAGCAACGGTGGCGGCAATGGGCCGGATGCCGGCAATGCTGGCAATAATGGACAGAACCGGAACCTGAGAGTTCTACCGATGCAGCCTAAATATGGCTATTAAGCTATTATTTTATTGACATAACACGGTCACATGTTGGAATATGCCGCCTGATAACGGCCTGAATAAAAAGGGCCTAACACAGGCTGGGATATATTCTTGTTTTACGAACCGCATTCACAGATCGAAACCGAATTACTCGATTTCTTTGAAAGTCGAAAAAACCGCTACCCTGCTGTTCATGAAAAATTGCATATTTTCTTCACACAGCCAAACCTTCCCAATGCCCAGAGTGTTTTGCAAGAATATTTCAAACACCACGAACAGGGTGACATTGAAATTCTGCGTAAGATTACTTCGGCTTTTGCCGATAAAGCCCTTGTCCGTGATATCGTAGATTCCATTCTGGATGACGATCAGGCGCTTGAAGATATCGCAGCGCGATCTTATCCGCACCCAATTGGTTTTGATAAACTTGTTTTATATCAGGACGAGAAAACAGGCTTTAAATTTCGCCTTCATATTTATTGGCGCTCCCGCGAAGAGCAAGCACAGATGGAGCGCATGCATCTTCACAAGTTTGAAATGGCGTCTGCTATTGTCACGGGCGAGCTAACCAATCACATATGGGAAATCACAGATTACGATGCTCAATCCGATGAAATTCTACCATCTATGGATACGACAACATCACCATTTAAAAAACGTGATGGTGATGAAACAAAATACATGCAAGCCTATTCAGGGTACTGGCGCGATGATGAAGGCGTGCTTCATAAGAAATTCCTTGGGCCGGCAACATTAAAACGCGCAACCAGCCGAACATTTTCTTCTTCACAAAGCTATGCGCAATTATTAGAACACGCCCATTACGTAGAAACCAATGCTGAAACAGGCCACACCAATGGCGATCACTGTTCAACTATCTATATCCATGGCCCTAAACTTAAAGACGGCAATGGCCGCGACATACCTGTACTTTTCGAGGAAGAGCGCCTTGAAAATGACGACCAGATTATCACGCCGATTCCATCAATGACGAAAGAATCGCTTAAAAGCTCACTTAACCGCTACCGCAATCTCCTGCAAGAAAGTCTGGATTTCTATGAATTTCTTTACGACCCGAAACATGGACGAAACCTCTCCGTTGGTATGATCGCCGGATATTTACTCTCAGAGCGCTACCAGACGCCACACACGGCAACCCTATGGGAGCATCGCTATGAAGAATGCCGCGAGACCTTGGCCGAATGTACAGCCATTCTCAGCGGTTTAATCAACGGCGACCATGATATCGCCCAAATGTCCGAAGATGACCGGACAAAACGCTATTACGCCATGTTACTCAAAAAGGCAGAACAACATCCGGACGGCACTCAGCAATGGTTCAAGCAATATGGCAATTTAACAAAAGAACTATGGCGCTATTTTGGTGCATTACGCGGCGAAAAAGATCCGGACATCACCGTATTAAAACCTGTTTGGCAAGATGCCGTTGGCAAGAAACTACCGGGTGGCATGCATTACGGCCATATCTCTGCAATGATAGAAGCCGCATTCGAAGGCAATAAACTGGCGATGAAGCATTTCGGAAAAATCACCGAAGATCTTGGGCACGATAAAGACGGTCCGGTCTCTATTGCCGATTACGAGATCGATTCGCTTATTCGTAATGTATTACACCAACATTACCCGCAGCACACCTACACAAGTGAACATGTGCCGCCAGACCCGAACAAGCCGCCACAAAAGGGAGACGTGAAATTCATCGTCGACCCGATTGACGGCACAACGAACTTCCTTAACGGTAATGAGAATTTCGGCATTTCCATCGCTTGTCAGGAATTTGACGGCCAGAACTGGATTACGACAGATGCTGTGGTGAGTATTCCATCATCTGGGAAAATATTCTGGGCGGAAAAAGGACAGGGCGCATTCCTGATTGAGCGTAATGATTACGAGCGCCGTATCTGGGTTTCCGGACCAGCCAATAACAATGATCCGGTACAACTCAAGCCGACATCACAACAAGAACCTCTAAAAGGCAAAACCATTGATCTATCAATGCGCGGTCTAGGCGGCGATGGCTGGGGCGGCTTGCTCGCTGATTTATTCAATGATAGCGCCAAATGCCGTATTAGTGGCTCTGCCGCTATATCACTAGCGCGTGTATCCGGTACGGGGCATAAAGGCAGCCTTGTTACAGCAAAGCCGCATGATATTGCTGCCGGTAAGTTAATTGCGCAGGAAGCAGGCGCGACGATCAGTGAAATTAATTTCCAGCGCAACATTGATGGCAAGCCATACCAATTCAACGCGCTTATTGCCGGCGACACAGCAGAAATCCATGATGCCCTGCGTAGCGCGACACAAAAACAAATTCGCGCGTTATCCCATTAAATTCATACCGGCTCGAAGCTGTTCAAAAAATCCTCTTAAAAAGGTCTTATTTAAAAAGGTCTGGGCGGCGGGTGGCCGCCTTGGGGAAAACCGTTACCATTTTGCCGGTCCAGTCCCTGATTACCTTGTCCCATTGCTGGCGAGCCGTGGCGTGAAAAACTTACATCAGCCAGTCCCATCAGGCAGCGCGGCGCAAAAGGAAATTCTTTGGTCATGAAATACACATATTCACCGCCAATAATCGCGCCATTACATTGATCAAGATTACCCGAGCCTTCGATGAAGGAGAAATCTGCCGTGTATGTCCCATCATAACGGCCACCCGGGCCGTCAGGCCGATTGCCGGATTTCAATCGGTAACTACTTTTATAAGAATCCGACATACTCACCAATATCCTAAAGCCATCAGCCGCATAACCCACGTGAACACGGTCACCTTGTGCAGATAACACCCCGAGCAGCCCATAAGGAACGCCATGATAATGATACGCGCCCGTTGGCTGCACATGAGCATTATTGTTATCAAGACCAAGCTGACCATTCCCGTTAATAATGGCTTCCTCGCGCCAATCACAACCAGACATAGGACCGCGCTGCCCGCGGGTACGCCCATAACATTCTGCCGTACCCGGCTCTATCGGTATTCCATTTACCGCCACGCCAATGACCCCGCGTTGCTCTTTTGGTTGTCCGGTCATAAGCGGATTAATAGGCGCGCGATATTCATGATTTTGTTCTGATATAGCGTTTGGATTATTACGATTGGGGAATTGTCCGGTTCGATGGTTGGGTATGCCGTTCGATCTGATATAGCGATAGGCTCCATCTTCAACAATCTGAACAATATTCCTCTCGATGGCGGTCGGAATAACATGCGCTTGCGGGTGCGAACCATCAACACTCTCATGCGCATGAACTATACCTTTACATGATATAATCATAAAAAAAATAACGAATAATAGATGGGATAAATTTCTTAGCATGAATTTTCTCTAATTACTTTCGAAGGGTTCTTTATATGCTAACGTAACAAATCAGTATTACACAACATTAGATAATTTATTGGCACTATTGAATAAACAAGAAAAGGGATTAGAAAAATGAAAAAGAAATTTATATATGCCTGTGCTGCCGTTGCTATGACAGCCATTTACAGCCCTGTAGCATCTGCGCAGGATACTGACACAACAACAGCTGTGCCTTCTAAACACCAAGCCATGAAGGAAAAACGTATACAGAAGATGCAAAATAAAAAGGAGCATATTGAAGCAATAAAAGAAAAACGCGCCGAGAATGCAGAACAAATCGACCAACGTCATGAGGCAATTAAAGAGCATAAAAAAGAAGTTTATGATCACCGCGAGGATGTAAAAGATCGTCACGAAGATATCCGCGATGCGAAAGAAGATATCCGCGATGCGAAAGAAGATATCCGCGATGCCAAGCATGATGGCGGAAAATATGACAAAATCGAAGACATTCACGACCGCAAAGAAGATATCCGCGACCATAAGGAAGACATGCGCGAGTATAAAAAAGATAAAGTCAAAAAACATAAAGCCAGGAAATCGGCTGAATAATGACGATTGAATAAACACAAAGAACGTATTTTCTCACGATAAAGGCTCTGACAAGTTTTAATGTCAGAGCCTTTTTATTATAATTGTAATAACCGCAACTGAGCCGCAGTCATCCACCCCTATGGCCGCCCTGATCTTCATATTCTATACAATTAATTTGACATAAGACATCAGCTTCTGATAAATCCAGTATTAATGAAATTAATATGGGAGCGTCGGAAAATGGATAAAGTATTCGTTATAGGTTTTCAAAAGACAGGCACAATGACCATGAATGGGGTTTTAACCCAGCTTGGCTATCAGGTCTGCCATGAAAATGTGTGGTGGAAAACAAACCCGAATCTAGATCGCGATGACCTACATGACCTGGCACTTGAAGCAGGAAAAAATACGATGCTTTTGTAAATAATCCATGGCCGCTTTTCTACGAGGAATTAGAACAAGCCTTTCCGGATGCAAAATTTATCCTGACAACCCGGGATACCGATTCATGGAAAGAAAGTGCCAGACGTCATTTCTCAGGTGTTAGCAGACCGGAATTCCAAACCATTTACGGCATGGATAAATTCGATGGTCATGAAGATGAATTTGTTGATCTGTTTGAAAACCATAATGCCGGCGTTATTGAATATTTTGCCGATAAAGCTGACAAACTGCTTGTCATTGACATTACAAAGGATCCGGACTGGAAACCTATTTGTGACTTCCTTGGCAAAGACGTACCGGAATCTGCTTTCCCACATACCAATAAAACCGGATCTCTTAGACAAAAATTCCAAAAACACGGCGTGCCTCTAGTCAGTAAAGCACGCGGTTTGTTTTCTGCTCCAACAGGAAAATCAGGCCCTCAATAAGCGCCTGTATGTTCTCATCAAAGGCAAAAAGGTCTATGTGCTGATTTGATTGTCAGCCAGAACTGCTACGCGTATAGTAAAACTCATGAGCAGTTCTTCTTTTTATCAAGACATTCCTTCTTTTAACAACTTCAGAGATATTACTGATCTGAAGCAGTATCACCGCGTACCGGATGACTGGTGCATCATTATATCCGATGTCAAAGGCTCGACGCAGGCCATCAACGAAGGTCGCTATAAAGATGTAAATTTCATTGGCGCGTCAGGCATTATTGCCGTCCTAAACGCCCTGAAAGAAGACGTCGATATTCCTTTTGTATTTGGTGGAGATGGGGCGAGCTTTATTGTACCGCCTCATTTGCTACAGAAGACGGTCATTGCCCTGCAAGCGACGCGCAATATGGCCAGAGAGAATTTTAATATTGATCTGCGAGCTGGCGCCGTTTCTGTCTCCGAGTTGAAAGGCCAAAATAAACCATTGCTCATTGCCAAATATGACATATCCGAAAACATCGCAATTGCCATGTTTAAAGGCGGAGGCCTTAGCTTTGCTGATAGATTGATCAAGGATCAAGAAGGGAAATACGACATTCAGAATTATATTGATGCCGGTACACCTATAGAAGCCAATTTCCATGGCCTAGAATGCCGGTGGAGTCCAATAAAAACACAAAAAGGCGATATGCTAACGCTTTTGATCGAAGCGCAAGATGACCAAGATAGCCTGTCCTATGACGCAGTGCTAAAAAAAATTGCAAGCATATATGGCACGAAAGAAAACTATCGCCCCAATAATAAGAATAATTTGAAAATTTCACTGCAATATAAAAATTTGCACCACGATATTAACTTGCATAACTGGAAGAAAAACGTATTACAACGCTGTGCTTATATCCTGAAACTACTCTGCGTTGTGGCTACTGGAAAAGCGCTGTTTAAATGGAATCTCTCTTTAGGAGAATTTAATGGCAATACATATAAAAAAGAGCTTATAGCCAATACAGATTTCCAAAAATTTGATGATCTCTTGCGCATGGTAATTGATAGTACGCCTGAGCAGACAAAATTGCTGAAAGAGTATCTAGAAAATGAATATCAAGCTGGGAAGATTTATTATGGGACGCATATGGCCACAGATGCCATTATGACCTGTCTAGTCTTTAACCTTGCTGCCAAGCATCTGCACTTTATAGATGGCGGATCTGGCGGATATACTTTGGCTGCCAAACAACTAAAAGATCAAAAAAAGAGGGTGTGTATGTAAGAGGTAAGGGGTTGTCATCGTGAATAAGTTATATGAAATTATAAAATGAATTTAGAAGACCTGGCAGCGACCTACTCTCCCGTGCCTTAAGACAAAGTACCATCGGCGCTAAGATGTTTCACGGCCCAGTTCGAGATGGGATGGGGTGTTGCAATCTCGCAATAACCACCAAGTCATCTAAATTCACCTTACAGTGTAAAAACATAGCTTTTATATGACATACAAATTTTTGAGATTATGTAGCTGGCATTAATTTCCAATATCTTGTTAATGCTGACTATTTATAAGTAATTCTCAACTTGTTTCACAAAACAAAACACATATTAAACGAATTTAATACTGCGCGTTGGCTTTCGCTCCTGCATTTAATGCTGAATAAACAGTAATAAAATACCTGAACGGGTGAATTCAAGCCGATTGAGCAATTAGTAATGGTTAGCTTCACATGTTACCATGCTTCCACATCCATCCTATCAACGTGGTGGTCTTCCACGGCTCTAATAGGGAGTCCTAGTCTTGAAGGAGGCTTCCCGCTTAGATGCTTTCAGCGGTTATCCCGTCCGTACATAGCTACTCTGCTCATGCGGCTGGCGCCACAACAGATACACCAGAGGTACGTCCATCCCGGTCCTCTCGTACTAAGGACAGCTCTTCTCAAGACTCCAACACCCACGGCAGATAGGGACCGAACTGTCTCACGACGTTCTGAACCCAGCTCACGTACCTCTTTAAATGGCGAACAGCCATACCCTTGGGACCTGCTTCAGCCCCAGGATGAGATGAGCCGACATCGAGGTGCCAAACAGCGCCGTCGCTGTGGACGCTTGGGCGCTATCAGCCTGTTATCCCTAGAGTACCTTTTATCCGTTGAGCGATGGCCCTTCCATGCGGAACCACCGGATCACTATAACCGACTTTCGTCTCAGCTCGACTTGTCAGTCTCACTGTCAGGCA
>JAUILO010000063.1 GCA_030432775.1 Alphaproteobacteria bacterium | reverse complement strand
CGATACTGGTTTCAATCTGGTCTCTGGTGATGCCTAGCGAGCCTAATGCCTCGGGTGTATAATGATCAATAAGCTGTTGCGCGTATTCTTCGATTTTCCTATTTTCCCGTTTGTCCGGTAGATCCTGAAAATACAGGCGTTTACCGAAATAACGAATATCAGCATTCAAATTATCCAGGAAGGCCTGCAATTTGCTGGTTTGTGCGGATTCTACTATAGGTTCAGCTGCCAGCGATGTTTGTAACGGTTCTGCATTCGCGTTTGCAGAGGCAAACGCAAAAGGAATGTTTAAGCATATAGCGGCTTTTGCAATATTCAGGCATCGCTGAAAATTGATACCGTTATGCATTAAATCTTTATTATATAGCTGTGCTGCTGTCATGATGTCCCGCCATATCTACCCTGTTGTTCATATTGATCGCTATAAAAAGCGGATTATAAAATAAGCGATCCGGCGCTTATCTATATGCTCAACCACATTATTTTTTATTGTTAAGATATTAATATATGAAAACATATAGACGCGTCAAGTTTATGAAAATAACGCGGCGGCGAATTCTTAAGACATATTCTATCGGAGGATATTATTGAATGTCTGTACGGGGATATCGTATTCAACACCAACGCGGAATTCGTGGCTGTTGTAATCAGCATTAAAGCTGGAGACATTTAGCTCTGAGGTGGCAAGGTAGCGATAATTACTGGTGAGAGCGACACTGTCGTTAAAACGGTATTTCATACCTGCACCGACTTGCCAGGCTAAATCGAATGTGTCTGCGCCTCTGGATGGTAGCAGGCTGGAGGTGTCTTCATAGTTAAAGCTGTGTGAAGCAAGGCCAATACCGGCGGATACGAAAGGCTGCATATTGCGCCATTTATAATCAAAATCATAATAGACATTGGCCATGTAAAGCCATGTTCCAATATCACCGCCAGCACTTGATGTGCCGCCAGATGAAAAGTCAACGCGGTTAAAGTCGGCTTTGCGGTATGATACCTCGCCTTCAACGCGCCAGTTTTTATCTATGCGTAATCCTAATGCACCTGCGAATGTCTGGGTATTGTCTAGTTCATAATCGCCGGACAGACCTGATGTTGTTTCGCTGAACGGGCTTTCACTGTGCATGTTTAAGCCAAGGTAACCAGCAATATAGATGCGGCTTGATTGCGCGTAAGATGCGCCAGCCGCAAAACATGTCGCGATAGCGCCAAGGCAAATAGCAATCTTCCATATATTTGTTTTCTTGTTTTTCATGACATGTTTGGGCAGTAAGCAGGTGGTGAAAAGCTGGAATAGTTTTGAAACGAGGCAGAGAGACCCATTTGCGTAGTTGGTTTATTCTAAAACAAAGCGGACAGCCATTCAAGGCATATCCGCTTAATCTTGTTCGTTATTGCTTGGCGTGCCTATTAGGCAATTGGAACGTCGACCTTGCTTGGAAGGTCAACGGCAATCGGCTCGTCATCAAGCATTTCGATCATGCCTGTTGGCTGTACAGCAAATTTGGCAATGAACAGAGCGTTGGAATAAAACACCACGCCGTCACAAAGGAAATATGCTTGCTCGTTTTTGCCCTCATATGTGGCTTCACGTGCAGTACCGGCAACAACAGATCTTGTTTTATCATCCATATCTTTTGGCAGATCCGGATCGTCAATATCTTCGGTAATAAGAAATGGACCTTCCTCACCGCGAACGAAGAAACAGAAGAAACGCAGATATTCCAGAACATTTTCTTCGGTAACCTTAATTGGTGCAAGTGCGTTCACTTCATGAATTGGCGGGGATGTACCGTTTAGGCGGTATAGGTTGCCATCGACTGTTAAGTAGTAGATGTACAGGTTTTTAGGTGTCCAGCTTGGGTCTTTTACGCGAACTAGCACTACGCGGTCATAAAAAGGCAGTGAGCGCCATACAACAGCGGTTGTGTCATTGGCGACTTTATATTTTCCGTCAATCGGGTCGATTTGAGATAGAAAGCCTTCTAGCTCTGCTCCGGTAACGCTGTTCCAATTATCATCATCATACATTGATACAAGACCTTGTTTGTTTAGTTCTATAGGATGTAAGAATTATCTATATGCTTTTTAATAAGATACATCTGTTGAGGCAAGTCTATTTTGTAAAATAAGTTTCACATATATAGACAATATATTATAAAAAACTATGATTTCTGAGGTGGTTAGTCAAAGGAAAATGTAAGATTATGCACGATCATTTGCTCAGTATGGCTTTGCGCATGGTGTATTGTGAATGTATTGAGGGGGCGTTTGTGATTTTCCTGCATAAAATTAGAGTTAATAATGTTTATAGTTTAGATTGACAGAAGTTTTTTAGCGGGCTATAAAGCCCTCTCTTGAGAATTTGAGTAATTTGGAGCGCATAAAATGAAACGCACATTTCAACCTAGTAAGATAGTTCGGGCCCGTCGTCACGGTTTTCGCTCTCGTATGGCGACAAAGAACGGTCGCGCTGTTTTGGCTCGTCGTCGTGCCAAAGGACGTAAGCGTCTGAGCGCATAATATTGTGCCCGTCATCTCGGTTGTATCGGGTAAGGGTAGAGCATGCGAACATCAAAGAATATGATTAAGGATCTCGACCGTTTGAAAAAACGGTCGGATTTTCTTTTTATACGGAATAAAGGGCAAAGCTGGGTTTCTAAAAGTCTTGTTCTTCAGGTTTACGATAAGAATAGCTCCGGGCATTGTGAAGCGGATAACAGCAACGATACGGCAGCGCCGATTGGTTGCCAGACGTTTTGCGGACGAAGGTTCGGTGTTACTGTGACCAAAAAACAATATACGCAGGCGGTTAAAAGAAACAGAATTAAACGCCGTTTACGGGCTCTGGCTTGTGATGTTTTTCCTCAATACGGTAAAGATGGGGTCGATTATATTTTGATTGGCCGTAAGCAGTCACTGGATACGCCTTATGATGATATGAGGCGCGATTTGATCTGGTGTTTAAAAAAGTTAGATATGTATGTCGGATAAAAACTGTCAATGTTCCCATGATAAACATGCTGGCGGGCGGGTTGCTGGAAAGCAGTTGCCGACAGATCGTTCTGCCGGTGAAAAAACTGTGGCGAATAGCAATCAATCACTCGCGCGTAAGGCGGGTGTAAGAATCGTACTGTTTCCTGTGTTTGTCTATCGTGCCCTTATTTCACCTATGTTTAAGCCCAGCTGTCGTTTTTATCCTACATGCTCGGCCTATGCTGTTGAAGCAATTGAAAAACATGGTGTGATTAAGGGTTGTTTGTTAAGCGTTCGTAGAATATCGTCTTGTCATCCTTGGTCTGGAAAATCCGGTCATGATCCTGTGCCAAAAGACTTTACCATGTCACGGCGTATACGTTATAAAACGGATGCTTGATTCAAGGCACGGGTGATTCCTAGGTTTTATATAGGCGGGTATTGGTGAGACGATTAATCAAGACGGTAAATGGCAAGGTATGCGTGTAAACGCTTGTAACGATATTTAGCTATATAAGGGTCGATATATATAATATTAACGGCTCAAAAAGATAACTGAAAGTAAGGCTATGAAAGATAAGAACGATATTCATCCAGAAGATAAAAGAAACCTGATTATATTCATAGTCGTAGCTATTGGTGTGTGGTTTTTATTCGATGCATATTTGCTAAAGCCCAAATTAGAGGAGCTAAAACAGGTTCAAGCTGAAAAAGTTGAGACCGAAGCGATGGTTCCGCAATTATCGCCACTGGAAAAGCAGATGGCCGAGGTGCAGACGCGCGAACAAATTATGATGAAGACGCGCCGCATAGATATGAAGAACGAAAAGGTGTTCGGTACGATTTCGACCAAAGGTGCGCGTATTGATGATTTGAGCCTGCAAAACTATTTTGAAACGCTGAATAACAAGGTGCATGTTTCCGTGCTATCGCCTGTCGGGACAGATCACCCGCGTTACATGGAGACTGGCTGGCTTTCCGGTGATGACACAATCAAACTTCCGAATAAGGATACGACTTGGTCGACATTGGGTGACGATGTAGATTTGACGCCCAATCAGGATTTGACAATGTACTGGGATAATGGTCAGGGGCTTCGCTTTGAAAAAACGTTTAAGATGGATGAGGCTTATGCGCTGACCGTAACACAGCGTGTTGTGAATAATGGCGACAAATCTGTGACACTTTTTCCTTATGCACTTATGACGCAGCATGGCTTGCCGAAGGAACTATACGGAAGGTGGATTGTCCATGAGGGGCCTATCGGTTATATGGATGGCGAACTGGTGGAGCTGTCTTATAAAAAGATACGCAAAAAAGGTGGGCGAGAGATTAAAACCAATAAGGGCTGGATCGGTTTGACGGAGCGTTACTGGTTTACCGGTATGATTCCTGAAGATGAAGATGAGAGCTTTAAGTACCGCTATATTTATTCCGGCACGTCCAAGAAGGGCGATCAGCAAAGTGATCGTTATCAGGTTGATAAAACGGGCGATGCGCGCAGTGTAGAGCCGGGGCAGAGTGTTGAGGAGGTAACGCATTTATATGCGGGGCCCAAAGAAGTTCTTGTATTGCAAGAATACGAAAAGTCGTTGGGTGCCAAACACTTTGACCTGATCGTTGATTACGGCATGTGGTATTTCATCGCCAAGCCGTTCTTCTATGTGTTGTATTTTATTTACAAAATTGTAGGCAATTATGGTCTGGCTATTGTTTTGTTTACAATTCTTGTCCGTACAGCGGCGTTCCCATTGAATAATATTTCGTATAAATCTTTTGCCAAATTGAAGAAAATTGGGCCGAGAATGAAAGTGCTTCGCGAGGAGTATGGAGATAATAAAGAAGGAATGCAGAAAGAGCTTATGAAGCTTTATGAAGAAGAGCAGGTCAACCCGATGTCAGGTTGTTTGCCGATTATCCTGCAGATACCTATTTTCTTCGCGCTATATAAAGTGTTGTTGATTTCGATTGAAATGCGTCATGCGCCGTTCTTTGGCTGGATCAAAGATTTGTCTGCACCTGATCCGACAACAGTGTTTAATTTGTTCGGTGTGTTTGATTATTCTGTTCCGTCATTCCTGCAAATTGGTGTGTGGCCGTGTTTGATGCTTTTCTTTATGTTGCTACAGCGCCGTTTACATCCAAAACCAACAGATCCTGTGCAACAGGGGATTGCAGATGCGATGCCGTTCATGGCAGCGTTTATTTTGGCTAAGTTTGCTTCTGGTCTGGTGATTTACTGGACGTTTAGTAACGCCTTTGCGGTGATCCAGCAGTATATCATCATGCGCAGTATGGGAATTAAAGTATCTCTTATTCATGGACGTCAGGATGACGAGCTTGACGAAGAAGGGCATACAGAGGGCGAGATCGAAGATGAACTTGAGGAGGAACTTCACGCAGAGCAAGAAGCTGCGGACAAGGAATCAAAACCCATTAAGCCACCAAAGCCTAAAAAGAAGAAAAAGAAGTAAGGCTCGTTAAATGTAAGTGATTTGTATATGATTGTAGGGGCATTGCGCCCCTACAGTTTTTTTTGAGATCAGATTTTATATATGAGAGATTATGCCAGAGATATCGCAAGACCAGTTAGATGCTAAATTGAACAAAGATGAGGCCATTGAAAAGGAGCTGAATGAAATTTCACGTAAGCTTTTTTTGGGTGATTGCGAGTTCGTTTTAGGGGTGGCCGATTTGAAGCAATTGCCGATGGCAGACTTGCCCGAAGTTGCTTTCGTCGGACGTTCGAATGTTGGTAAATCTTCGCTCATTAATGCGTTGGTTCAACGCAAACTTATGGCGCGTGTTTCTAATACACCAGGGCGTACACAGCAGCTAAATTTCTTTAATTTGGGCGGACATTTTCATATGGTGGATATGCCCGGATATGGTTATGCAAAAGTATCTAAAGAAGATCGTAAGTCATGGGATTCATTGATAAAAGATTACCTGAGGGGGAGAGAAACGCTTCGTAGCGTATTTATCTTGATTGATGGTCGTCACGGTCTAAAAGATAGCGATAGAGAGATGATGAAGATGCTCGATGAATCTGCTGTGTCGTATCGTCTGGTTTTAACAAAATGCGATAAGGGAAAGGGGTTGAATGATATGTGTGAAAGCATATTAAAAGAGCTTGAATCCCATGCTGCCGGTTTCAACGAAATCTATCGTACAAGCTCGTTAAAAAATACAGGTATCGATGAAATGAGACGCATGATTTACGATGTTACGCACGTCTAAATTTTTCATCCTGCTCAGCTCTGGCACAAATATTATATCCATTATGTTATGCTTGAAATATGCATGATTCTTCTGCGGTATTTGCCGTTGATCTTTATAGTTTTTTTAAGAGGGCTCATTATTTATGAGCATAGTTTATGAGCATTGATATTGTTTCTATTATCATCGGATTTTTAGGCGGGCTTATTGTGGCGCTGCCGGTTATTACCTTTATCCTGATTAAGAGCGAGCGCGAAAAATCAAAATTAAGCTCGGCTCTTGCTGTGGAGGAGCAATCTTTTGAACAGATGCAAAAGGCGTTTTCCTTAACGGCTCAGGAAGTGCTGGATAAAAATAGCGAACGATTTCTGCAACTCGCGCAGGAAAAATTGAAGCAGGCGCAATCAGAGCACAGTCATGATGTTGATAAAAAGCAAAAGGCTTTGTCGGATTTGGTTGATCCGATTGGTAAGACATTAAAGGAAATGGGCGAGCGCGTGGAAAATCTGGGCAAAGCAGGCGCTGGTTTGAACGCACAGTTGAAGAATTTTGCTGAAGATCAAAAGATGCTGCGTCAGGAAACACAGAACCTGGTTCAGGCTTTGCGAAATCCTGCAGCTCGTGGACGTTGGGGTGAGATGCAGTTAGAGCGCGCGCTGGAGATGATCGGCATGATCGAAGGTACACATTATATACAGCAAGCCAATGTTTCCGCAGATGGTACACGCCGCCAGCCAGATTTTATTGTGAAGATGCCGGGTGATATGCAGATCATTATCGATGTGAAAACACCGATCGAGCCATATTGGGATGCGCTTGAATCTGCTGATACAGAGGCAGGGCAATTGCAGGCGGTTGATCATTTTAGAAAGAAAGTGCGTGATCATTTAAAGCAGCTGAGCGGCAAAGAATACTGGCGCCATTTTGACACACCTGAGTTTGTCGTCATGTTCCTGCCGACCGAAGGCCTGTATAGTATGGCGGTGAGTAATGACCCGGCGCTAATTGAGGAGGCCGCGCGTAGTAATGTTATTCTAGCATCGCCGACAACGCTGATGGGTTTGTTACGCATTGTAAAACATGGCTGGCAGCAAAGCCTGATGGCGGATGAGGCTAAGAATATCGCGGCGCTGGGCAGTGATTTATATAACCGTTTGGCCAAGTTCGGTGAACATGTACAGAAGATAGGCCGCAATTTGGGCACGACCATTAATGCGTATAATGAAACTGTTGGATCACTTGAACGTAATGTGTTGCCGGGTGCGCGTAAATTGCATGATTTGCATGTGCAAACAGGTGGCCGCGCTGTGCCTGAACTGGGTGAGATTGATACTGTGCCACGTGCTTTAACTGCACCAGAACTTATGCCTTCCTCCGAAGCCAAATCCAAATCCAAATCAAAAGCAGGATAAAGGGCTGGATTTTCCTGTATACGGGCGATATATAAATTATATGAGTGATATGAAGATTATATATGTACCGGATCCGGTCTTAAAAGAAGTGGCGCAGCCAGTTGGCAGCATTGATGATTCTATTCGTCAGCAAATGAAAGACATGTTGCAGGTCATGTATGATGCGCCGGGTATTGGTCTTGCGGCTAATCAGGTCGGATTGTTGAACCGTGTTCTGGTTATGGATCTTTCTAACCGCAAGGAAAAAGAAGACCCTGCGCCGATTTGTATGGCCAATCCGGAGATTGTATGGGAATCAGAAGAAATCAGCGTTCTTGAAGAGGGCTGTTTGTCTATTCCCGGTCAGCATGGCGATGTGCAGCGACCTGCGCATGTGAAGGTTGAATATATTGATGAAAATGGCCAGAAGCAGCTTTTGGAAGCATCGGGTTTGTTATCACATTGCGTTCAACATGAAATTGACCATTTGAACGGTGTTTTGTTTATCGATTACATGTCCAAGCTGAAACGCAATATCATGGTGCGTAAGGTTCAAAAACTTGTGAAACAGCAAGAGCTATAATATATAAGAGCCAATAATTTAAATGAGTTCACATTCCGACCTACCTAAAATTTTATCGCCTTTGCGTGTGGTGTTTATGGGCACGCCTGACTTCGCCGTTGCGCCGCTTAATGCGCTGGTTGAAAGCCGTCATGACATCATGGCTGTGTATTCCCAGCCGCCGCGCCCGAAAGGGCGGGGGCATAAAGTTCAGTTCTCACCAGTTCATCAGCGCGCTTATGATTTATCTATTCCGGTAAATACACCTGCTAAATTAAAAAATGATATGGATCAGGTTAGCGAACTTGCGGCATTTGCGCCGGATGTTTGCGTGGTTGTGGCTTATGGCCTGATTTTGCCCAAGGAAATACTGAATATTCCGCGTTATGGCTGTTTAAACATACATGCATCATTATTACCGCGCTGGCGCGGCGCTGCACCGATACAGCGTGCAATCTGGGAAGGTGACGAGCGCACAGGTATATGTATCATGCAAATGGAAGAAGGGCTTGATACAGGCCCGGTTATTTCCTGCGAGGAAATAGACATTACGCCGCAAACAACGACGCCTTTATTGCATGACGCTTTATCTGATATGGGGGCACGTATGATTGTTGAGGTGCTTGATCGGCTTGCCGAAGATAAAAAGCTTGATGCAAAGCCACAAAGCGAATCGGGTAAAACGTATGCGCATATGCTAAAAAAAGAACATGGTAAGGTTGACTGGAATTTAAGTGCAGATCAGATAGACCGCCAGATACGCGCGCTTAATCCTTGGCCGGGGGTCTGGACCACCACAGGTGATGGAAAACGCCTTAAGATTTTAAAATCCGAAGTGGTGGAATGTGGCGATACTTCCGGCGTTAGTGCTGGAACGCTTTGTGGTAAAGGGTTTGAGGTTTTTTGTGGCGATAAGAACGCTGTAAGGCTTGTGACTGTTCAACCGGAAAATGCCAAGCCAATGGATGTAAAAGCCGCAATAAATGGCGGTTATTTGGAGCCAGGAATGGTTTTAGGCAGATAAACTTGAGGTCTTCCCAAGTTAAAATTCCCGAAATCAGGTGTTTTATTCAATAAAATCAATGGTCAAATAGAAACGTTTGCACGGATCGTCAAAATTTGGTAAAACATTATACACACATCAGACATATCAGAATTTGAATTTCCGGTAACGAGGTGTGTGATAACGCAAAAAATAGGAGAGGAATTAACTATGAGTTTTGCAGATAGCGTACTAGGCGGAGGCATTTCTGAGCCTTCAAGTGTTAAAATTGAAGCTCCAACAACATCAGTTGCTTCAACACCAGCACCATCAACTCCTGCGCCAAAAGCGTAAGAATAAAGTTTTTTCGATATATTAAGTCGAATGGAAAAAGTGCCCCTAACAAGGTGGGCACTTTTTTTGTGTCTGAATTTTTCTTATTATTAAATTTCGTTTTTGAATTTTTCGTATAAACATAAAATTTATACGGAAAATGGGTTTGACAGAATAAAAAACCAAGACTAAGCTCTCCCGAATAAAAAGACTACTTAATAAAAGTACATACAGGGAGAGTTAAATGAAAGGTGATACCTTACGTAAGGTAGGGCACTTTTTCAGTACACAATCTGCATTAGAAGATGGCTGGCGGTATGAGCCGCGTAAGCCGGAGTTGTCTGAGAAAAAGCGCAAAGAATTGATGGAAGCGACTTCGCTGGAAACCCCGCGAAGCACGTTACGCACAGTATTTGGCGTTTTAAAACCCTATTGGACGCAGTCCAGCGCGTCTGAGCGCGTTAAGGCAGCAAGTCTATTGGCGATGTCCTTGTTCATGACATGGTACGCGGTACAGGTTACGGTTGATTTTGGGCACTGGCAAAGCGGCCTTGGTGACACGGTTCAGCAGCTATTCCAGACGATGATGACCGAGCGACCGGACGTGATTGCCGATATTATGGATAAATATCCGGATTTGCAAAATATGCTTGCCGGTAATGAAACGCTCCACGATTTATTGATGAAATTTCCGGACACCACATCAATTACCTATGATCCTGCTTTTAAAGAGATTATCAAACAAAATGCCGAATTGGCCGACGTTCTAAAACAAAACCCATCCATTGAAGATTTGTTTATGCAGTTTCCTTCGTTCCAGGACGAAGTTGCCAAAAACCCAGATTTGTTGGAACAGCTACGTTCTTTCAATAAGGAGCTGGGCGATAAAATTTCTTCCAGTCCATCTATCAAGGAACATTTAAGCAATCTATTAGCGCTTAGCGGCGGTGATTTTGTCGCCAATTGGGGCGAGGCTGTGAGCCAGACTTATCATGCGGCTTCAACGGTTGCACAGGATGCGCTTGAAGGTGCCAAGAATGTGGCGGATTCAACAGACCCTAATGATATGTCCTTGATCAAGGCATATAAGAATGCATGGAATAGTAATGATCTGGCAACGATTGCCTTGAAATTTACAGGTATGGCGATTGTCAGTTATAAGTCCGCACAATATCTGGCGTTGCGCTGGCGTGCGTGGACAACCGGTTATTTCACCAAGAAATGGCTAGAGGCCAAATCATTTGCGCGGCTGCGCAACCATTTCAACAATATTGATAATCCGGCACAGCGTATTCAGGAAGATCCGGCTAAATTTACTGCGGGCGCGGTATCATTGATGACGGGGGCCATGAATTCAGGGATGCAGCTTGTTGCTTTTACAGGAATGCTCTGGGGTATGGGGTCTATGATGGGCGTTGATCATGGTGTGTTCTGGGTTGGTCTTGGTTATGCAGGGGCATTAACGGGTTTGACCTTTGCCGCGGGCAAGAAATTGCCGAAAATTCAGCGCGATCAACAGCGCCGTGAGGCCGACTTTCGTAAAGCGCTTGATAATGTGCATAATAATGCCGATGTCATTTCACAAAATGATAGCGAGAATGTCGAACAGGATTTGATAAAACAGCGTTTCAAGCCGGCGATCACCAATTCGGTACGCGAAATTGGCACGCAGGTGAAATTGATTATTGTCGATTCAACAGCTGGTAATTTATCCATTCCTATTCCCTGGCTTGCCGGTGCGTTTACTATTGCGACTGGCGCGGCTTCAATGGGTACGGTGCAAACCATTAATTACGCCTTTAACCGTGTTACATCGGCGATGAGCTTCCTTGTAAACCGTTTTGAACAATTATCTCAGATGAAAGCTACCGGTGACCGGATGTATATGCTGGATAAGGGTATTGACGCGGCGCGCTATATTGCCGAAGAGCGCGCACAGGCAGCAGGGCATATTGATGTGGAGATGCCGCCTGCGATACCTCCCCGTGCGCCGAGATTATAGGGGGGTGATATGAGTTTAGAGCAGGATATGAATTTAGCACCGGAATTTCAGCAAGCAGACAGCATTGATGCGCGGACAGAATCCGAAGGACTTCCTTATATAGTCGTTGCTCCGGGCGTGGAGGGTGATCGCGATATTCATGCGGTTGACCTGACCGTTGCTTTGCCAAATGGCAGGGTTTTGGTAGAAAACGTAAATCTGGTTATCAAAGAGGGGCAGCGCGTCATTTTTACCGGTGCATCGGGCACAGGTAAAACAACAGTTGCCAAAGCATTGCTTAATCAATGGGATGACGGCAACGGCACAATCATTATGCCTAAAGACGTTAGAATGATGGCTGTATCACAGCACGCTTATTTTCCGAATACGACTTTACGTGGCATTATGAATATGTCGCCGGATCATCAGCCGGTATTTAAAGACGAAGAACTTGTTTCGGCTCTTCGTGCTGTCGGGCATGACCGTTTGATACAGCATATTCCTGGGCAACAGGTCCAAATTCTTATTGATGGCCTGATGGAGCCGCTTGGTGAAATTATCGATGGGTATAAGGGCCAGCAATGGAGCGATACGATCGCTGAGGAAATACGACATAAAATAGAACCGCTGATTAATAAAGGCGCACAAGAGCAGTTTGATGTTGTTCAATATGTGCCGGATGCCCAAAAACGAGAGCTGTATAAGCGTGTTACGGCGATGCTGGAGCAAAGTCTTGATATGAGTGGCGCTGATGATGTCGCGCCGATCAGTGGTTTTAGTAAATTGTTTTTGTCTTTGGTTAATCCGGCAAAATACAAAGCGCAGATGACCAGTAGCCTTTCAAAATTCATGGGCAGGTTAACCGATGATATTGATATTGCCTTGACCAAGCCATTGCGTGAACATCTGGATAAATTGATCTCCAATGTTAGCGAAGCGCGTGGCGGGTTTATTGTGCCTTATTCCAAGTCCAAGGCGGGATATTTCTCATGGTGGCTGGAACGTAAATTGAAAGGTCAGATGGATCGTTACCTTCATAATAAGGATACAGATGATGTTGATCGTGATATCCGTATGAATGAGGCGCAGTCTGAATATATTCAGGGCGTTATAACCAAAGGTTTTGATGAACATATGCGCGCGGCGGCGCCACAATCGAAATTGGGGCATGTGTTTAATGCACTGACATGGCCGCTGAGTACGATTGGTGTTCGTGGTAATGCAAAGGCTGCGGCCAGAGAAACCACAGAAAGTATCGGTTTCTTTATGGATAAACAAATACTGACAGGAGATAATCTGACGCTGTCAGGCGGCGAACGACAAAAGCTTATGATAGCAATGGTTTTGTTACATCGGCCGGATGTTTTGATACTTGATGAAATTACCGCTGCGCTGGATCAGGAAACAGCACAGAGCTTGTATAAGGAAATGATGGATAAAATTCCGGAAAAAACCACCGTACTTAGTATTGCGCATAACACACATATTATGCAGTTCCATACCCATCACGCGCATCTTGAAAATCAGGGCATTACGCTTACGCCATTAAAACCTTCAATGTAGTCGGGGTATAGAAGTGGGTAGGGTAATGTGGTTGCGTTTGTACTTTTTATAAGAAGCTTTGCGGATCGATATCAATATACACACGTATCGTTGACGGTATTTTGATGCTGGAAATCCAGTTTTCAATCGCTTTTTGTATATTGATGTTTTTATCAGCACGGACGAGTAACCGCC
>JAUILO010000062.1 GCA_030432775.1 Alphaproteobacteria bacterium | reverse complement strand
TGATAACTCTTCTAAAAGACGATCCCGCTGATCTTCCAAGGTTGCAGAACTTCTGCCTGATGCTTGCGCGAATTTGATATCGCCATTCAGCTCTGCAATTTGGGATAATTTCGTATTGACCCGTGATACGGCAAGTTCCATATCTTCCTGCGCATCATTACGCATTTGTGTCAGTAGGTCTTCCAGATCATTGACTTTATCGGCAAAGACAACGGCCTGATCTACAGCAAGGCGTTGTAGATACGTATCTTCAGGACTATCGGCCAGAGTGGAAAATGCGTCCTTCAACTGGGCAAGTTCTGCCGCTATGTTAATGGCATCATCCGGCGCGCCGTGGAATTGCTGTATTCTTTCAAGGTATGAGGCTTTAACGTCCAGCGCTTCAACCTGACTGACTTGTGTCCAGAAATCGCGGGTCAGGTTCAAATCGACATTACGTGTTATAACACCTGCTTTAACGCCAAGTCCGCCGCCAGTACCGGATACAATTGTTTCCTGAGGTAGTATCTTTCTGGAATATCCAGGCGTACTGGCGTTAGAAATGTTACTGGAAATAACACTTAACTGCCTTTGCGCAATATTTAATCCGGATAACGCTATATCGAGTCCACTCAAACCCATAATACATACCTCTTTTTAATAATATGGTCGGTCTTGTAGGTCACTTTTGATCGCTACATGTCTCAAAAGAGGCATAAACTTCCTAATTAAGGATATATATCCCTCTTCTCCATAGTTGATTTGCAAGAGTGATGCCAATTTTTGCTTTAGCGCAAGAATTGGAATATTCAATTTTATAATAAGAGGTTAGAGGAATGCGATTTGTGAAAGGCTTTCGCGCGGCCTTTTACGATGGATCTTTATTGTCCACCACGGTTAAGGTTCGGGATAATACCGAATATCTGTCTTTCGACGATCTCTTGTTGTTTGCGTAACTTGGTTTCAATCATGACAGAGACAAGCATTTCGCGGCGTAGCGCAGATTCGTAGCGGTCCCGATCCTGCATGAGTTTAATGGCTTGTAATGCCGCACCAGTACGCTTCACATTGGCAGGCTTGTCATACAGATTGGTATAAAACTCGGGACGCTGATATAGCTTTTGGGTCAATATTTCCATTTGCGAGAAATAACTCGGGTTTTGATTGACGAAGAACTCAAGCTCGGGATCAGGCACTCCAAGTTCGGTCAAAATATTGCGTAGGAATGGCGTTGCTTCCTCCGAACCTTTGGATTTCATTGCGACCAGATGTGAGAAACTGTTACGTGGTACGCTTCGCATCGCGTGTACCGAGCGTAGATCCATTAAAACATCACGTGCTTGTTTCTGGTTCAATAATTGTGGCGCTACATATTCGAATGTCTTATTGGCGAACAGATAGCGTGATAAAGATATTACATCTTCTTCATCGGCGGTAATATCTGTATCCCTGAAGTCTATATCAAGGGTCTGTGCTTCATCCATCAGGTATGTGAAGTCAACATCACGACCCATACGTGCGGCCGGAGCAGTAATACCCTTACACATGAATTCAACTTCTTCGTTGTTTTCCTTCTGGTCACAGTAATTTTTGCGGAAGCTTCTGATTTTTGAATCGTAATCACGCTGAACACTGAAATACGAGGCGCTACCGCGCTTTCCAACTTCGCGATCCATCAGGATCTTGTTGAATATCTTCACATGTTCCATTCTTGTAATATCTGTGGCGGCAAGGCTTCTGACATTCGTGCCAATCTCACACATACCAATACCTGGGTGATAGTCTTTATGAGCTTGTGTATTTAGATCCTGAATCAGGCGCTGGGTTTCCAGTTGGTGTTTTGCATCAAAGAATGATCCGATAATCATGACCTGTTGCATCATTGTGGTGACAAGTTGTTCGGTCATCATTTGATGTGCAGTGACCCAGTATTCTCTGAGTAATTCATCAAGATCATCCACATGCGCAGAATCGTCAAGTGCGCCGTCACTATCATGGGCTGCGTATGATGGCGACAGGGAGAAAGGCGAAATCACAATAGAAAACGATAAAACAAATAGCATCACCGTACATATAACAATGCCTGAGATACCGGAGATAAACTTTGAAGCTCCGGTATTTGTTTGATCATCCTGTGATCTGTGCATGTTTATATTCAGTTGTTTCATCATACTCTTATAGTTGCTTCATATTCTTGATCTTGTCTTCAACATCTTTTTGCAGACGGATAACTTGTGTTTCTAGTAACAATGACAACATCGCTTCGCTTCGAAGCTGGCTATCATAAATATCACGATCCAGCATTAAGCCGATCGCCTTCATCGAAGCGTGCATTCTTTTTACATTGGCAGGCTTGTCATACAGATTGGTATAAAACTCAGGACGCTGGTACATTTTCTTGGATAAAATTTCCATCTGCGCGTAGTAGCTCATCTGGTTATTTTCCTCTGGCCGGCCAAGATAGAATTGTATCTCGCCATCCGGCATGCCCAATTGTTTTAGGATATTGGCCATAAATTCATACGTATCTGTTGAATAACCACGCGGTGAAATATTATTATACGGGTCTTCATCTATACTGCCACGTGCCTTCATACCGACAATGGCGTTAAAGGAGTTCTGTGCGACACTTCGTTTTGCGATAACAGATCTCATATCCAGATATTCATCATTCGATGCTTTCTTTGGAATGATATCTTTGTCAGGACGCTGGAATACATGGTGACCGTATAGATAGTTTGATAATTCAAATATCTCGGCATTGTTGTTTTCTTCCGGCAATGCAAAGTCAAAGTTGATAACCCGCGGTAGCATTACCGTGCGTGTAAAGTCGATATCTGCGTTCTCAAGCGGTTTACCCGCAGCACTACAGAAGAACAGACCTGTATTAGCCGCGCCGGTATTATTCATATCTTTGCGTTCACAGAATTTTTTCGTGAATGTATTGATCCGTCCGGTTTCGCCGGTTTTGTCATTGCCGTATAAATCATATGCAGGGCCGCCGGCACCATTCGAATTTTGCTTGCCGATCATACGGTCTTCGTAATGTTTAGCCAGAACCTGACGCGTCAAATTACCGTTATGCGTTGATTGTCCGAGGCTTCTGACATTCGTGCCAATCTCACACATACCGATGCTCGGGTGGTAATCTTTATGAGCCTCAGCTGTTCTTTCCTGTAACAGGCGCTGGGTATCAAGCTGTATCTTGGCATCAAAAAAACCACCGATGATCATCATTTGCTGCATAGAAGTTGTGACAAGCTGTTCTGTCATCATTTGAAGGGCTGGTGCGACGTTTTGTAGGAAGAAGACTTCGTAGAACCAGGTTTGGTATAAGCCAAGACGGCCGACCCCAAACGGCACGGGGTTTGCGCGCCCGAAGACAACTTCACGAAGGGCAGTGTGACGCGCGGTAATAAGGACTTGCGTTGCGATATTAGGTGGAATTTCACAGATACAACAACAAATACAATAAGCTTTCGCCTCTTTTTTCGGCGGCATCATGATTACCAGTACCATTGCAAGCAATAGTACAAGACTTCCTGATTTGATCCATTTTGTCATAGATACCGTCATATTATTTTTTACTCATCCTCTTTATCGGTTTCATCGAGATCTTCCAGACGATCCTGAATACCGCTTTGCAGTTTATCAATCTCAAGCTCCAGCAGTACTGCCAGCATGGCCTCTGTTCTAAGCTCGCTTTTATATGAATCGCGATCCAGCATAAGTTCAATGGCCTGCATTGCAACTTCCTTACGGGCTACGTTTGCCGGTTTGTCGTATAAATTGGTGTAAAATTCGGGCTGTTGGTACATTCTTTGTGCCAAGACTTCCATTTGCGCGTAGTAGCTCGGGCGCTCGCCAATGAAAAACGGAACTTCATCTTCGGGGACTTCGAATGCTTCCATGACTTTACTCATCGTCATCTCGGTTTCTTCGGCAAGTTCGGTTCCGGAGGATTTTAATCCGACAATCGTGTTGAAACTGTTTTCCGCAACACTTCGTTTTGCGATAACAGATCTCATATCCAGATATTCATCCTGGTTCTTTGGGTTTTTAAGCTGGTCTTTAGACGGTTTTTTGAAAACGTCATGGCTATACAGGTAATTCGCCATGGCAATAACATCTAATTCGTCATCCGAAGTGTCGGTATCAACGAAATCTACATTCAATGTCGATACGTTATCGATGGTGCGGGTGTAATTGATATCTTTATTTACAAATTCATTCGGGCCACCGGCACCACAAAGCTCTTCCAGGCCATAGTTATTATCTTCGATGTTACAATATCTGGTCTTGTATTGTTCAAGTCGTGACTGGCGATCATATTTCGGTCCTTCGGCAGAAGCAAAAGGCGCATTGGATAGCTGACGGTCTTGTGATCGCTGGCTGAGGACATGGGTGGTGTATGTTGCATTACGGTTTGATGCAGCCAAACTTTTTGTATTACTGCCGATGGCACACATACCAACACTTGGGTGGTAATCCTTATGGGCTTCGGCTGTTTTTTCCTGTAACAGGCGCTGGGTATCAAGCTGTATTTGTGCATCAAAGAACGCACCGATAATCATAGTTTGTTGCATGCCGACGGTCACAAGTTGCTCGGTCATCATTTGCATCGCAGGTAAAACAAATTTGACGAAGAAATCTTCCAGAAGCCAGATTTGCTGACATTTCATTTGCTCGGTAATGAATACTCTAAGCCCTAATCCGCCGCCTTCGGTATCCGCTGTGTCGATATCGCCAGCACAATCAACATCGGAATTGATATCACCATCCCAATAAGTTGTACCGCCGCCACTTTGTTCGTGTTCTTCATCGATAAGATCGCGCGTTGTGTCGTGTTCATCGGTCACACAGCTCGCCCAGGATATGTTCGTTGGCACGCCAGCGAGCAACAAAGCGAATAAAATCAAGGCGATAGAATGCCTCAATTTATATATATATATAGTGCTATGCTGTATCGTCTTTGTGTCCATTATATCCATTACAGTAAGTTAATTTTGTTTTGCACTTCTTCTTGTAAAACCATGATCTCTGTTTCGAGCAAGACTGAAAGCATCGCTTCGGTACGAAGGTAACTTTGCCATGTGTCAAATTCCTGCATCAAACCAATAGCCTCTAGAGCAACGCGTTTGCGGTCAACATTGGCAGGTTTATCATAAAGAGAAGTAAAGAATTCGGGTTGTTGGTATATACGTTTGGTCAGAACTTCCATCTGCGCATTGTAACTCGGGCGATCTAGATCACCTCCAGTATATAATTTTTGAATATCGGCATCTGTAATACCCAGACTTTCAATGATCTTCTTCATGTAAGCGACTGAATTATTATCTGTTTCCTCGGTGCCAAGTGTTTTCATGCCGATAATACTATTAAAAGAATGTTCGGCGACGTTTCGCTTGGCGATAATTTCACGTACATCAAGAACGCCGGCGCGGCCTTCACCATCTTTCATTCCGGCCTCCGGTATTCTGGTCATGATGTTGTGTGAATAAAGATTACTTGCGAGCGCAAAAATATTCTCCTCATCATCGGTGATGTCTGTATCGTTAAAGTCAATTTGTAAGGTTGGGAACGTGTCATAGGTGCGTGTGAAATCAATATCCGTATTGACTTGTGTATCCGGTCCGCTTGTCGCATTGGCAGGATCAGCCGTATCATTACATATCAAGACAAGGCTACCGACCTTATCGCCACTAACAGTACCTCCAGCCATGTCTTCAATATTACAGAATGTCTTTTTAAACAAAGTTTTGCGAGAGTCAAAAGAGCGAAACTGACCAGTTGCCGCTGCCGTTCCACTGCGGCCCATTTGCCTATCGATAGAGCGCTGGGATAGCACAAAAGTGGTGAACTCGGCTTGTCTTTCGGCATTGGATAGGCTGCGTACCGTTGTTCCAAATACACACATTCCAATACTTGGATGGTAATCCTTATGAGCCTGTGTATCCAGCTCTTGTAGCAATAATTGTGTCTCAAGTTGTATTTTAGCATCAAAGAATGCGCCGATAATCATCATTTGTTGCATGGCGACGGTCACAAGTTGCTCGGTCATCATTTGCCACATTGGTAAGAGCCATTCTTTGAACACTGTTTCAAGGAGCCATTCTTCATGATCGTCAAATTCAGCGAGCAAATGTTCAATTGTTTCGTCATGCTGTGCATCAACATAATCGGTTTGTGTCGTCGTATGCTCTTGTGGCGGCTCGGAACAATCCGGACATATAGCGTAGGATTTGGAGGTAAAGGCGGTCAGAAGAAAGCAGACACAGAACATCACCATGACAACATAACTTGTCATGCGATATATTCCGTTCGATTTAAACTTTCTAATCAATGTATTACCGTTTCCGTTTATTCTGTTATTTTGTTTATTCTGTTTTGGACCGAGATATGTGTTGCCGCTGTTGTTTCTTCCAATAGCTTTGTTTCAAGCAGTACTGATAAAAGCATCTCGCTTCGTAGCTGACTGTTGTAATGATCCATATTCTGCATCAATGAAATTGCCTGAATAGCTGCCGCTGTACGGTCAACATTGGCAGGTTTATCATAAAGATTTGTATAAAATTCCGGGCGTTGATATAGTGTTTTGGTTAGAATTTCCATTTGTGAATGATAACTCGGGCGCTCGCCAAGATAAATATTGAGTTGATCAGCATCGGTAATACCGAACTGTTTTAATACATTATCCAGATTCATTTTAACTTCTTCGGCGTTCTCGCGTCCATTGGCTTTCATGCCAACAATCGCGTTATACGAGTTTTGTGCAACGCTGCGTTTTGCAGCAATACTTCTGGCATCAAGTATCAAGGCTTTATCGATACCATCTTGCTCGATATCCGGCTCGTCCTTAAAGAAAGACTCGGTAAAAGGGTTGGGTATGTTCGACGCATATAAATTGGCCGACATTGCGAAGATCTCTTCGTCGTGATTATCCAGTGGTCCGCCTTCGGCTGTGTCTTCTGTATCAAAACGTACGGTTTTCGGTAAATCAATCAGCGTGGTGTAATTGATATCTAGATTTCGGTATGCGGCAGCGGCACTGACATCACAAAGTAGATCTAGTGTGTTGTTATTGTCTTTGACATCACAATATCTGTTAATAAACTGAACAATTCTGGATTTTTTGTCATTATCGCGATTTTCAGCAATGGTTGTGTCAGTAGCAGAAGCCAGTTCGCGATCCATTAATCTGCGCGCAAGAGCATGAGAAGATAAGGTGGCTTGTCTTTTGGCGCTGGCAAGGCTTTTTGTAGCCGTACCAATCTCACACATACCCAGACTTGGGTGGTAATCCTTATGGGCCCTTGCCGTCATATCCTGAATCAATCGCTGTGTTTCAAGCTGTTCTTCTGCGTCGATAAAAGCGCCCAGAATCATCATTTGTTGCATGGCGACGGTCACAAGTTGCTCGGTCATCATCTGTAGTGCCGGCGCAAGTTTTGTGTTCCAGAACCAGTCAATCATGTAGTCATTACGGTGATTTTCCCATTCGTCGCTCATATGCTCGCGGGTTTGTTCGTGCTGTTCCTGGATGAGTTCACGGGTAGCTTCATGCCATGCAACAATACAGATACAGTTTGTAACGTCTGGACAACAAGAAAATGCATAGGAAACGCGCGGTTTTACGGTGAGAACGAGGGGGATTAAGAGCATAACAAGCAAGGCGCAAAATACATTGCGAATCTTACTTTTAATCGTCAATTTCCACTGACCTGAACTGTTCATTCAAGATATCCCCGTGCCACGCGTATAGTTCCTATTACATTTTAGCACATTTTTTTATCGGAATCATAGAAAACCTTTGATCTGAATGAATAATAAATATTCGCAAACAATAAAATTCACAATAGTCCAGATTAAGAGTTGCCATGCTGGCTATATACAGCTTAGAATGCTGAGATTAATGCGTAAAATGCGCTTTAACTTTGTTTGATGTGGCGATTTTCATGAGTGAAGAGAGAAGAAAAAAGGCATCGAAGCCTGCTATGGGCGAAAAAGCCAAGCAGAGAAGCTTTAGGCCTAAAAAGGCGGGTTCTCCTGCTTCCGGAGCGCCCGGTTCTGCGGCTGCTCCATCTAAAGCGGCAGTAACAGCGGTTGATGATCCTTTGGCAACACAGGCGGATTTCCGCTCGCTAGGGCGTGTGGTATTGCGTAATGAATTTTATCGTGACGGCTTTCGCTTGATGCTCGTTTTAACTTTGCTTGAAGCAGTTATTATCATTGGTCTTATTTTGTCTATGTTATTTGTTATTCACGTACACCAGCCGGAAAATAGATACTTTGCGACAACAGAAGATGGTCGTTTGATGCCGATGATCTCGCTCAGTGAGCCGAATTTAAGCACGCCGGCTTTGATGTCATGGGTTGCGCAATCTTCAACAGAAGTGATGACGTTTGGTTTTAATGATTACCGTAGACGTTTACAGGAAGCCTCGCGAAACTTTACGCGTCGTGGCTGGGAAAGTTTTACGCAGGCACTGCAAAGCTCCCGTATTATCGAAATTGTTGAAACCAACCAGCAGGTGCTAACAGCTGCGCCGCAAGGTGCGCCGATTTTGCAATCGCAAGGCGAGGTGAACGGGGTTTATCAGTGGGTTGTTCAGGTTCCTATGGTTTTAACGTACCAGTCTGGTTCTGCGACGCGCTCTGACCGTTTGCTAGTAACAGCTGTGGTTGTAAGGGTTCCGCGTCTTGAAACACCGAATGGTGTGGGTATTGAGCAGTGGATCGCTGCGCCGCGTTAGGTATTTGCTCCGATATTACCGTTAATTGTTATGGATTTTTGTGTATTTTCGCATAATCCATAGTGACATGAGTTTTATGAAGCGATATTGTCATGTATATTGCCGAAGCATATGAACCGCTTTGTGTAATGTACCAAATGGGATATTGAAGTTTTGGGTATGAACAGACAGCATATTTTTCTGACTTTGTTTTTGGCGCTCGCTATGTGTTTTAGCGCTATGAACTCTGCGGCCGCGCAAAACAGTCCTGAGGATTTTTTTGCAGCAATCGGTAAAGCAACCAAGCAATCTGAAGATTCTAAGAAGGATAATGGCGACGGTAATCTGGATGTAACACAGATTCCCGGTCTTGATCTTCCACTTGGAGACGGGCAATCGGTTGTTTCCAATCCGAATGCAGATTTCTCCGGTAATAATGCGACTGATAAATATGGTCTGGATGAAGGTGATATGCTAAAACGCGCTATCCGTAATCAGGCTTTTGAAGCTGCGCTAACCGGACTATTCCCGCTTGATGTAGAAGAAATTCGCAAGCTGCTTAAAAAATACGATGAAACACAGCAGGCTGTTGAAGTTCCTGTATTCCCTGATCCTAAACCGGAAATTGTTGTGCAGACCTTGTCGCTTGATCCTGGCTCCGAACTTCCGATCATTAAGGTATCACCGGGTAATGTTACAGTGGTCTCTTTCATTGATGCAACAGGCGCGCCTTGGCCCATCCATCATGTTTCATGGGCGGGTAATTTTGAGTTTATCAATTCCGAAGAGGGCGGCAGCAAAGTCATTTTGAGCCCGATGTCACAGTTTGCAAATGGTAATATGTCTGTGATTTTGCTGGAACTGAGCACGCCGATTTTATTCCGCATCGAAACATCCCGCGATACTGTTCATTACAGATTTGATGCTAGAGTGCCGCAGCTTGGTCCGTTTGCCAGAACGCCTCTCATTACTGGTGGTTTGAATTTATCGGCAGGTAATGGTGTTCTTGGCTCTATTCTTGATGGCGTAGCGCCGCCAACTGCTACAAGGTTGGCTGTGATGGGTGTTGATGGGCGTACGACGGCATATCAGGTCGGTTCCCAGACATATGTACGTACACCATTGAAGTTATTATCACCGGGCTGGTCTAGCTCTGTGTCATCTGCTGATGGAATGAATGTATACTCTTTGTCGAATGCCCCCGTTATCTTGTTGTCAGATAATGGACACGTGGTTCGTGCAAAGTTGAGTGAGGCGGAGAACCTTGATGATCAATAGTGATGATCCTAATGATATCGACGATCAAATCGAAGACGATTTTGCTGATGATGGTTTCGGCGATGAGCTTTTTGATGATGAAATCCAGTTTGAGGATTTTGATACCGGTGGCGGTGGTCAATCCTTAAGCGACTTATGGAATAACAATCCGTTCGTTAAATTGGGAGCGGTTGGTGTTGGCTTTATAGTTGTTATTGGTATCTTTGTGCTATTTGGCGGCGAAGAACAAGATGCACAGAAATCATTCATTAAAGCTGGTTCCGAAGTTACAGAGGTTCCCGGTGCATCTGATGCTTCGCCGGAATTTAGACGCGCGATTGAAGAATCCAACCAACAGAAAATTGAAGACGCTATTCGTAACAAGACCAGTGCGATCCCGACACCTATCGGACCTGGCGATGAACGTTTGTCATTGCCGGAAGAAGAAGTCGAAGAAGAAGATCCGCTTGAAAGATGGCGCCGTATTCAGCAAGAACGTATCCAGCAACAAGCTGGTGAAGAAGATGAAGATTTATTGCCTCCGGCTGACCCTAATGCGCCAGCAATCGAAGCGCTTGCCAGTAGCATGGTGACACAAATGGAATCAATTCTTGATTCTGTGCAGATCCAACCAATTGCAGCCGAGAAGATTGCCGATGCCGAATATCTTGATGATTTGCGCGAAGAGCAAGAAGAAGAGCGTTTGAAGGCCGAAGAAGACGCCAAAGCTGAGGCAGGCGAAGATGTTGAAATTCTCGATATTCTTATCCCTTCAGGTACAATTGAATACGGTCAGCTTATCTTACAGGCCAATTCGGATACAGAAGGCCCTGTGCTGGTACAGCTTGTTAGCGGCCCGCTTGCCGGAAGCCGTATGATTGGCAGTTTCGAAGTCATGAATGATTACCTTGTTATGACCTTTGAAACGATTGTTGTCGATGGCATTCCTTTAAATGCCGATGCAATTGCGATTAACCCTGCCACAGCAGATGTGGGGCTTGTAACGCGCTATGATGGACGTTATTTCACACGTATAATATTGCCGACCGCAGCAGAATTTGTTGAAGGTTTAGGTGGCGCGATTGCTGAATCAGAAACACAGACTGTTGTAACCGGTACAGGCGCAGTTGTTGAAAGCACGCTTGAAAAAGACATCGAAGAAGAGATTTTCGCAGGTGTTGAAACCGCTGCTGAAAAACTGGGTGAATTGTTTGACGAAGAAGCGCAAACAATTGAACCGCTTGTGGTTGTTGACGCAGGAACACCAATTGGTATTTTGTTCCTGGAGCCCGTAGTGGATGAGCAAAAAGACGCACGATAATCATATATTTATTAAGGTTTTTACGGCATAATAAAATCATGACAGATGAAAATAAAATTGACATTGAAGACGAAGAATTCGATTTGGATGGTGATCTAGGCGAGTATGAAGATGAGACTCTCGAGATTGACGATGGTCTTGGTGATGAGTACGAAGATTCAATAGATACTGACGATTATGATGATTACGGCGCCGAAGAGCTTGGTGAAGATTTTGAAGATGGCGATGAATCATGGGACGGTGATTTTGATGAAGAATTTGATGATCAGTTAGAAGACGGTGAATTCAATGATGGTGTTGCGGCCAAGAAGAAAACGTCAAAGGGCACCATGGTTATTATAGGCGCCGGAGCAGTATTCGGCTTGCTTGTTATAATGTTTATGATGGGTGGCGGCGATAAAAGCGCACCAGTAGATGGAAATGCGACACCACCGGCACAAGTTGCGGCGACTGGTGATGGAACTACGCAGCCTGCAGCGGCACCTGTAGAACAAATGCCTCCACAGCCTAATAGTGTTATTTCACAGCGCGATGTTATTTATGGCCGTACAGGCGACCTGAAAGAAACCGAATCGCATAAAGGTAAGCCAACTGGCGGTATTCTGAATAATAAAGACCAGTTTGATGAAATTCAGCAGAAAATCGATGATGTTGAATTTTCAAGCGAATATTACGAAGAAGAAAAAGATGATGAAATTGCTGTGACTCCTGATTTCGATATGGAGTCCATGAAACCGGCATCTAATCAAAAGAAACAAAATCAGAAAAAGACACCGCAAGTAGCAACAGAAGTACCGAGTGAAAATAAAGTGCTTACACCTATGCCGGATTTAGGGCTAGGGCAACCTGTTGACGAAACTGTTGAAGCTGTTCAGACTCCTGCTCCGCCTCCTATTGACGATACAATGGATTTTCCGGCAATGGACGATTCGCAGTTCCCTACAGAAGATATGGCTGATAATACACCGCAAATGCCGGATATGATGCAGCAAGACGAAATGCCTTCAATGGATAATAACACAATGCCGGGTATGATGCCGGATACACAGACGGGCTTTGATGATAATTCCGGTGCAGCTGTTGATTCCAAGGAAATGGCTGCTTTGAATAAAAAGCTGGACCTTCTTTTCGCAAGACTTGATCATATTGAAAACAAAGTTGATTCAATGGATGGCAGCGGTTCGGCAAGCGGTGAAATTGATGAGATTAAGGATGCTATTGGTTCATTAGAGAAAAAGGTATCGAAATTATCGACGAGCAAGCCGAAATATACACCGTCCAAACCCAAGAATACGTCTTCAAGCACAAAATCATCTAGCGCAAGCAAGGCACCAGACAAAGTTGCGACAGCTGTAAGTGCGCAATGGTCTCTGCGAGCTGCCCAACCCGGAAGTGCAATGGTTTCACGTAAAGGACAATCAGAAATTCGCGATGTTTCTGTTGGCGATAATTTAGACGGTATTGGCAAGATTACAAATATCAGTCTTGTGAATGGTCGCTGGGTTATTCAAGGTACAAAAGGCCAGGTTACACAATAAGGCCTTGCAATACAGAGAGTAGAGCCTGAACGTAAATTTTCTTTCCGGCTTGCTATTATTAAGCCATCAGCTTATTGATCTTCATGTTTATTATTTTATTTTCTACCGTTAATTCGGCACAGGATTGCTATGTCTGATATGTTAAAAACCATTCTTTACCCTTTCGTGAAAAATAATATCGAATATAAAGCCGGTTCATTGTTATTTATGAATGCGCCTAAAGATGCGACGGAAAATAATTTGGCTGACGCAGCTATTCGGCCTTTATCATTGATAATCTATCAATGGGATAAAAGTAAGGTAAGCCCGGAAGCAGATATCCTGAAAGACACTGTGCAAGAAGGCTCTAGCCAGATTGTAAACAATATGGATGATCTTGAGGGGCAGCGTTTTGATTGT
>JAUILO010000061.1 GCA_030432775.1 Alphaproteobacteria bacterium | reverse complement strand
CGAACTGGCTTCAGAAGTCGGCGATGCTGTGAAAGTAACAAAGGTCAACATTGATGACAACCCGAACGCTCCCACACAATACGGCGTACGCGGCATTCCGACATTTATGGTTTTCAAAGGCGGCGAAGTTGTTGATACACGCGTTGGCGGTATGTCCAAAAGCCAGCTTGCTGAATGGGTTGGCTCTGTTGCTGGTGAATAACCCCGCGGCATATTGAAAACGCGTAAATACCATACGCAAGACCTATAAGAATCCCAAAAGCCCGTTATCATAGCGGGCTTTTTATATTATAGTCATTTTATAGGCCGGCACAGCCTCCACAGAACACATAAAGCCAATCATGCCCGAATATATTGATTTAACCCATATACATACTGATGATATGCCCGTATATCCCGGCGATCCATGCGCGCGGCTTTACCAAACGAGCTGGATTAAAGAAAACGGTTTTTCAGACCACATAATAGAAGGCGGCATGCATGTCGGCACACATATGGATGCGCCGCTGCATATGATAGAGAGCGGAAAGCTCATCTCCGATCTGCGCATTGATCAATTCAAAGGTCGCGGTTTATTGATAAATGCCAGAGGAAAAACAAAAATTGAACCCGATATATTGACCCCATACACGCTATGTAAGGGTGATGTTATTTTAATCTGGACAGGCTGGGATAAAAAGTTCGGCACAGATCAATATTATAAAGACTGGCCTTACTTCACAGAAGAATTCTGCGATAGGCTCGTAAATGCGGATATTGCCATGGTTTGTATGGACACCCCCGGACCTGATCTCGATGCGCCGTTTCCGGCTCATAAACTATTGCTTAAACGGCAAATCCTGATTGTTGAAAATGTTACTGGTCTGGAAACACTACAAGACAAAGAAAACTATATCATCCACGCTTATCCGCCTAAATATATGGCAGACGCAGCGCCCGTACGTGTGTTTGCCGAGATTCTCTAGATAAATAGAGCCAGCCTGTGAAAAAGGCCAAAACGCATATTAAGTTAAGCGCGGCGACCAATGCCGCGCAATTTATCCATAAGTTCCCAGCTATGATACACAGCCTGAGCCACGAACGGCCCAAACACCCCGCCTGTATAGGCGAAACCAAATGGTTCGAACAGCTTATAATCTTCGCTGCCCTCGGCAATGGCAGATGCGATGACCTCGCCGCCTGCTGTTGTCGGGCAAACGCCATGACCACCAAAATTCGTGCAATACCATATGCCTTCACTAAATTTACCGATATGCGGCAATTTGTATACGTTATACCCCATTAAGCCCGACCATGCGACACGCGCCTTTACGCCAGCAAGCTGCGGATAGACCTTTAGCAAATCACCCAACATCATATCTTTGAGCTGATCAGGTGAAGGCGCTCTGTTTACCCCGCAACGACCACCCCAAAGCAATGAGTTGTCCGGCAATATACGGTAATAATCATCGGCATAGCGCGTATCACGGATACACATCTTGCTTTTAATAGCCGTGTCCAGCTTATCTTGCGGAATAGGCTCAGTCACCATGACATAGGTTGAAACCTTCAGGCATGAACGGCTAAGCTTTTTATTAAGTCCATTGAAATAGGCCGAACCACAAAACACAACATGTTCACTTGTTACACTGCCTTGTGGTGTATGAACAATCTTTGTACCTGAAGCTTTTTCTTCCACACGTACAGCTTCGCTTTGTTCGTAAATCCGACCGCCAGCCTGCTTTATAGCCTTTGCCTGCCCATGCGCATAATTTAACGGATGCATGTGAAAATTATCTTTCATTACCAGACCATCATAATAATGTTCCGTCTGGCAATGGGCGCGCACCTTATCTTTATCCCAATATTCGGTATTTTCACCGAACACGTCATGCAAATAAGAGGCTTCTTCTTCGTGCCCGGGCGTATCATACCACGAACAGATAAGCTGCCCACCAACCGGATGCGCGGGAATATTATAATCTTTGATGCGTTTGCGGATAAGTGTTCTGGCTGTAATCGTCAGATTATAAAGATCAACAGCATGGGCACGCCCGACCTTTTTGACGAGCTGTTTTTCGCCCATGCCATAACCGGCAATAACAAAGCCGCCATTACGACCCGAAGCGCCAAAACCAATACGGCGACTTTCCAGCAACACAACAGATTTACCCCGCTGGACAAGGCCGAGCGCAGTGGCAATACCGGCAAATCCGGCGCCAATAACGCATATATCGGCGCTTACATTATCCTGTAGCGCAGGATAATGCATATCACCTTCCAAAGTGCGGCTGTAATATGTATCGATATAATCTGTCATCGCCCCAAAATTATCATCAATTCAGGGCGCTAAGTACAGAATAAAAAAACCGGAGTTTTAGGCGATCGGTGAAACCACCATAATCATCTGGCGGCCTTCCATTTTTGGCTCTAATTCAACCTTGGCTACTTCTTCCAATGCACCTTGTAACTTTTGCATCAGTTCAATACCTTGGTTTTGATAAGCCATTTCACGGCCTCTAAAGCGAATAGTAAACTTCACTTTATCACCGCCCTTCAGGAAGCGCTGCGCGTTACGAAGCTTTACGCCGAAATCATGATCTTCGATGGTTGGGCGCATTTTCAGCTCCTTCACATCGACTGTTTTCTGTTTCTTGCGGGCTTCTGAAGCTTTTTTCTGCTGTTCGTATTTATACTTGCCGTAGTCAAGTATCTTACAAACAGGTGGTTCTGTATTTGGTGAAATTTCTACAAGATCAAGCCCTGCTTCTTCGGCGGCTTCCATTGCGGCTTTTGTTGTGACGACGCCTACCTGGGTGCCCTCTGCATCGATAAGGCGCACTTCTTCCGAAGTAATCAATTCATTGATATTAGGCTCGTTACGCCCCCGACGAGGCTGAAATGGTGGTTTAGAGATGGTAAAAATTCCTTATTACAGTTAATAAAATTGCTGAGTTCCATTATTACGAGTCTTTGCAAATTTATGCAAGTATTTATGGCTGCAGCTTACGAGTATTTGGACGAATATAATCACCGTTTTCATCCAGCTGCGCGGGTATGCCTGATTTGCTATCGGCCATGAACGCATCCATTGTCATGCCTTTTGCAGATAATATCTTCGCAAGGGGCTCGGGCTGCGCATCTTCTTCTGATTCGATGCCAAACATCTCATAAACAGCGCCTAATTTATGCTTATTTTCTGCTGATAATACGGGTGGCTCAAGAAAAAGAGCGACAAGCTCGTCTTGCCGGCCGGCGGTAAACACATTCGGGCCGAATGTATCGCCCAGAGCAATGATATCTTCACGTGTCAACATACAGGCTTCTGGTTCTTGCGCTTGCTCGGTTCTGTGTTGCCAATTTTGAATAGAAATCAAATATTGATCGAGCGCGCTTGTATGATAATCATCCATATACGCTGCCTTTTCGCCGTTTTGCGTGGTCTGTTTATGGCGCAAAAGCGTTCCGGCAAACATCGCCATATTCAGAGCATCACTGCGGGTGGGGTCTTGTGCTTCAATCGTGCGATAAATCTTTACCTTCCAAGGCAAGTCAGCCTCATCAATTTCATCTTCGAATGCATCATAAAATTTTGACATTAACCATGCTTCTTTACTGTATGCATCAAGCTCCATCAACACCTTCAAACGTATGTAGTCCGTCGGTAGCAAGATTGCGACCGATTTCTGATTGATTGGCACAGCATGAGTAATTGGGTGTTTGTCATGTTGAATAGCGTGAATAAATTCATGAAAGCGCGTACCTATAAAATCGATATAATCTTCAATCGCGCCATTTTTATATTCCACACGATTGGCAAAACCGGTTCTTTGGTCAACAGGGCCCGTCGACACCAAAAACGCGACGAAATAAGCCGCCCATGTTGCTTTTAACGCCGGATTAAAACGCTCCGTCGCCTTCACGCCCTGCACAGCAGCCTTAAACTCTGTACCCAGCGAGCCCATTTCATCATATAACTCGTTCACAATATCAATGGTCTTTTCCAGCCATTGCGCATCAAATGCTCCAGCATTTAATCCGCCATCTTGTGTATTCCATTGCTGTTTTAGCCGGGTTAAAGCGCTCACGTTACGTCCCTGTATGATATTTTCTTTTTATTCGTGTTTTTTCATTCTATGGCATCATTATTAAAAGCTACGGATGATTATGTCAATATTATTGCAGAACTACTCATTCCCGAACTATAAGCACAGCGCATAAAAAACGCCGCTAAAAAGCGGCGCTTCTTGAATAAATATATAGCCAAATCGTATAAAGCCTAAAATGGCGGCTGACATTCAGCGAGCAGCGCATCAAAAGCATTATCCAATGTTTCGAATTTCTGGTCATTACTGCCGAGGCGGCGAATAGCCACTTTATTCTCTTCGGCCTCGCGGCGACCAACAACAAACATCACAGGCACTTTTGACGTCATGTGATCACGCACTTTGTAATTGATCTTTTCATGACGCAAATCAATCTCGGTGCGGATACCCGCCGCAGTCAGCTTTTGGTATACTTCCTTGGCGTAATCATCAACATCCGGATTAATTGTAGTCACCACACACTGTACAGGGCACAGCCATAGCGGCAATTTACCGCCGTAGCTTTCTATCAGAATACCGATAAAACGCTCCATAGAGCCTAAAATCGCGCGGTGAAGCATCACTGGACGGTGGCGTGCGCCATCTTCGCCCACATAAGACGCATCAAGGCGGTCAGGCAGGTTAAAGTCGAGCTGTAATGTGCCACATTGCCATGTACGTCCAATTGCATCACGCACCTGATAATCGATCTTTGGCCCGTAAAATGCGCCTTCATTCGGATCTTCGCGGAACTCAAGGCCGGATTCGACAAGCGCTTTACGCAAACCGTCTTCGGCCTTATCCCATAGAGCATCATCACCAACACGTACATCCGGACGCAACGAAAGCGCCACAACAACATCATTAAACCCTAGGTCGGTATAAACCTGTTTCAACAAGTCACAAAATGCGACAGCTTCCTGAGTGATTTGGTCCTCTGTACAAAAAATATGCGCATCATCCTGTGTGAACTGACGCACACGCATCAGCCCATGCAGCGCCCCGTGAGCCTCGTTTCTGTGACAACATCCAAATTCAGCCAGTCGCACAGGCAAGTCACGATAACTCTTGATGCCCTGATTAAAGACCTGAACATGCGCCGGGCAATTCATAGGCTTTAGCGCCATAAGCTTATCAAAGCCCTTATCACTAATCACCGGGCCATCATCTTCGGTATTGGGCACTTCATCAGGCACAACAAACATATTTTCGCGGTATTTACCCCAGTGGCCGGACGCCTCCCAAAGCTTGTTATCAATAAGCTGTGGTGTTTTGATCTCTTTATAATCAGCAGCGCGAAGACGACGGCGGATATAGTTTTCAAGCTGGTTATAGATCGTAAAACCATTGGGATGCCAGAAAACAGAGCCTTGGGCTTCTTGCTGGAAGTGGAATAGATCCATTTCCGCGCCAAGCTTGCGGTGGTCACGCTTTTCGGCCTCTTCAATCATGTTAAGATATTCTTTAAGCTCTTTATCATTGCGCCAGGCCGTACCGTAAATACGGGTTAGCATAGCTTTGCTGGAATCGCCGCGCCAATACGCACCGGCAACTTTCATCAGTTTGAATGCTGTACCAACATTTTTGGTGGTCGGCATATGCGGGCCACGACATAAATCCAGCCATTCACCTTGGCGATAAATTGTAATATCTTCGCTTTCCGGTAGGTCTTCGATCAACTCGGCTTTATAGTTTTCACCTTTATCCTTGAAATAAGCAATTGCCTCATCACGTGGCCAGACCTCACGCACGAACTGCGATCCTCGCTCGACAATACGGCGCATTTCTTTCTCTATTGCTTCGAAATCCTCGGTTGAAAATGGCTCGTTACGGGCAAAATCGTAAAAGAATCCGTTTTCGATGTTCGGTCCGATTGTAACCTGTGTGCCCGGAAATAATGTTTGCACCGCTTCGGCCAAGATATGCGCACAATCATGACGAATCAGCTCCAATGAAACATCATCATCACGTTTTATAATATTCACTGTACAGCCATCATCCAATGGCCGCGATAAATCGCGCAGATGTCCATCAACTTCGATAGCAACAGATACCTTCGCCAATGATTTAGAAATAGACTCAGCCAAATCCATGCCCGTTGATCCGGCTGGCAATTCACGTTTGGAACCATCGGGTAAACTGACAATAATTTGCTTTTCTTCTGAGATCATTTGCTGTGACATTTTATAAAACTTACTTTCCATGTTAACTTAATAGGATGAATGCATATATATGAAGGTAAAAACAACCTTTTTTCAAGTTTCCGAACCGGAATCATTTGACCATATACGTATTTTCTACGTATTTTAGAATATATTTTATTTATATTATTTTACCTAGCTACGAATGTTTTAAAAATGGATAATCCAAAATACAATATTATCATGCCGGAAACAGATGACCGTGCGATCTGCATGATGGTCGACAAACCCATTTCTATTGAAGGCTATAGTAAAAACTTCCTGCCGCGCATTAAAGCCATGGTCGAAAAACATGGCGAAATCCGCGCTCTTGTTTATTACAAGGAATATAAAGGCTGGGAAGAGCAGGCGGCTTTGCTTGATATTGCCACCATTGCCGATTATGGCGATAAGGTTTTAAAGATTGCGATGGTTAACCCACCGGAAAAACGGATCCTGCAATTTAAAATCAAGCAATCGATGTTCACCGGCACAATCAAGCTTTTTGACGAAAACGAACTACAAAAAGCGATTGAGTGGGTAAAATCCTGATATAAGCTTCAAGCCATAGAATCATGCAGCATCATGATGCTTATATATTACGATATTTTCGAAATTCTCTGTAAATACGCTGAAAATAGACCGCAAGGCTATGCAGAAATATTCTAGCGCTCTCCCATTGAATTGGTCAAAGTCTTGATTAAAGGCTTCATGATATATTCCATGACGGTCTTTTTGCCGGTGATGATATCAACAGATGCAACCATGCCCGGAATAATTTCATACACTTCGCCATGGCGCACAATTGTCGTTTTATCCGTTTTGACACGTACACGATAAAATGTTTCGTCTTTTTCATTGGTGATTGTATCGGCAGAAATCTCGACAACCTCGCCTTCAAGCCCGCCATATATGGCAAAATCATAAGCGGTAATTTTCACAACCGCCTTTTGTCCCGGATGCAAAAACGCGATATCCGATGGTTTTACGCGCGCTTCAACAATAAGCTGCTCTCCGGCAGGAACTATCTCGATCAAATCCTGACCAGGCTGCAACACGCCGCCTACACTAGTGACCTTGATATCTTTAACTGTGCCATCAATGCGCGATCTGATCTCCGTACGCACTTTACGATCGGCAAGGCCAGTCAATATCTCTTTCAAAGAGTTCATCTCAATTATGGTCGTTGATAATTCATTCTGCGCAGTCGCCTTTGCAGCGTTTCTAAGCTCTTCAATACGTCCTTGCGCCTCTTGCACGGCTGATTTAGAACGCGGAAGCGAGCTGAGCAAACTGTTCAATTCGCTTTGCTGCTGTTTAATATTTCTATCTAGCTGTAAAAGCTCTAATTTCGGCGCAGAGCCCTTTTCAACCAAAGGCGCAATCATTTCACGTTCATCCTTTGATAGGCTAATCACTCCGCGCAAATCGCTTATACGGCCATTTGTTTCACGAATTTCCTGTTCACGCTGGTTCAGGCGCTGTTCCAGCACAACAAGCTGACTACCTAGACTTTGTTGATTGGCGCGGAACACTTCCATCTCTTCGCGTACGGTTGATGGCACTTGCCTTTGCACGTCTTCCGAGAATACCGGAATGTCATCGCCATCGGCCTCGGCTTTTAATCGTTCGACCTTGGCTTTCAAGCTTAAAAAACGCTGACTGTTTGATTCATACTCCGAACTGGCCGACACATCACGCAAGCGCACTAATGGCTGCCCTGCTTTAACCTTATCACCTTCACGCACCATAAACTCTTCAATAATGCCGCCTTCAAGGCTCTGTAATATCTGCACCTCGCTAAACGGGACAACTTTGCCATCACCGCGCGTTACTTCATCAAGTGCGGTAAAACTAGACCAGATAATGAACGAGACAAAAAACAGCGCAATAACAACCAATATAATGTGCTTTGATAATGGTATCTCATCATCAGCCATAAAAAAGCGTTCCGCGTGGGCGCGGGCTTTTTGAACTTCATCATTGATCTTTTGTTTCTTCATTATAGTATGCGTAACCCTTGATTATTCTAATTCTTCATTTCCAAATTCTAATCGGGTAAATCCTTCTGACCCGTTGGCGTTAATCTGCGCCTGTGTTCTCGGCTTGTGTTCCAAATTGACGCGCCTGTAATTTTTTGATGATTTCATCTTTAGGTCCGAAAGCAACAACCTTACCACGGTCGAGCAACATCACTTTATCGACAATAGCAAGCATCGCTGCTTTATGCGTAATCAACAAAGTTGTCTTATCGGCACATAACTTGACAAGGCGCTTCAACAGGCGTTGCTCAGACGCTGGATCCATCGACGCAGTCGGTTCATCAAGTATCATCAATGGTGGGTCATAGAGCAAGGCACGTGCAATCGCAACCGCCTGACGCTGTCCACCGGACAGGGACTCACCCCGTTCACCCACCTGCGTATCCAGACCATGCTCTGAATCGTTTAAAAACTCCAGTACGCCTGCCATTTCAGCCGCCTGCAAAACGGCACGTTCCGAAACAGTTTCATGCCCCATTGTGATGTTTTCACGCACACTGCCGTAGAATAATTGTGGACTTTGTTGAACCGTTCCGATGCTTCGTCGAAGATCACCCGGATCAATCTGGCGCACATCCGTACCGTCCAGTTGAACCGAACCGCTTTCCGGTTGGAACAGATTCAGAATCAATCTTTCGATGGTTGTTTTACCCGAACCAACCGCACCGATGATGGCAACTTTTTCGCCCGGCTTGATTGTGAAATCAACTTCGTTCAGAGCCGGAATAGACTGCCCCGGATAGTGGAAAACCACACCTTTAAAATCAACATGGCCACTTAATGATGACTTGGTAATGAAATGCTTGCCCTCAGGACGCTCCACATCCTTTTTCATCAAATCATTCAACTGACGCAAAGACTCCTGTGATTGTTTCAGTCGCGTGATTAAGCCCGCAACTTGCGCTAGCGGAGCCATGACACGGCCAGTCAGGATAACGGCGGCAATCAACGCACCCATTGATAAAGTCCCGTCAGTAATCAAATATACGCCAACAATCACTACCACCACACTCGTAAGTTGCTGCACAAGTACAGTGAAATTCATCATAAAGGCCGATATACGGCGTGATTTCACAGAAGTGCGCGAAGACATATCGGTCAGCTCTTCCCATTTACGCTGTGCATGGCTTTCTGCGGCCTGCACCTTAATAGTTTCAAGCCCCGTAATTGTTTCGAATAACAGCGCATTTTTCAGCGCATTTTCATTCATAGAAGCGCGAATTACTTTTTCGATAGATTTTTGTAAGAACAGTCCCATTCCAATAACGATCGGCACGGCCACAATCGGCACGACAGCTACGGGGCCCGCCAATATGACCATCAATAGAATAAACAGAAATAAAAATGGCAAATCAATTAGCGCAACAAGCGTTGCCGAGGTAAAGAAATCCCGCAGGCCTTCAAATTCACGCATGTGATTGGCCAATACCCCCGCACTCGCTGGACGCGCGGCCATTGTCATACCCATAACTTGCTCAAATAACTGCGAAGATATTTTCACATCTGCCTTGCGGCCGGCAACATCAAGGAAATGCGCCCTTAAATTTTTTAATGTGAAATCAAATAGAAATACGATAGTGACACCAAGCGCCAGCACCCATAGCGTTTCAAAAGCCGCATTCGGCACGACGCGGTCATATACATTCATAATGAATAACGGGCTGGCAAGTGCGAAGACGTTGATCATAATCGCTGCAACAATCACTTCGTGATATGTGCGCATATGTTCTTTTAAAGCGCCCCAAAACCAGTCTTTCGCCGTATCAATTTCCGCAGGGCCGCCACGATCATCCATTCTGGCAACCGGGCGCACAAAAAACACATAACCGGCATAAAGCGTAGCTAGCTCTTTTAATGAAATATTCCGGCGCTCTTCTTCTGTTTCAGGGAACTGCACTTCGAACATGGTTTCCGGATGCGCTTTGACTTTAGCGTCGGTGCCGTCCTGTTTTTTTTTCGGTTGTTTTAATTCAGGGTGCTGAATATCCCAAAGTACGCACGCCTGACCATCGGCCAGTACCAAGATACACGGCAAATGCGGCGAAATTGATAATGCATCAAGTGAACGTTCAGCAAGTGTCGCATGCATGTCAGCGCGTTCCGCTGCTCTAACGAATAAATCAGGTGTTATCGCGTCTTTTGGTATCGGAAGCCCTGCAACGAGCGCTGAGCTTGTTGTTCGGCGCCCATAATGACCCGCTAGGATACGTAACGTTTCAATAAGCGGCATCTGGATTGAGATACGATTGGCCTCAAGTGACCAGCTATCACCGGCAGGATTTGGCTGCGGCGGTGCTTTTTTTTCTCCTGCTGCCTGCTTTCCGATCGCTTCTTTGATTGCTGCTGCGACTTGTTCGGCGGCTTGATTTTGATCACCCGCGCCAGATTCGTCCTTAGTTCCCTCTTTGGTCACCGCTTTACTTGCCGTCTGCCCCGCAGCTTTTCCTGCAATCTTGCCAGACGTCTTCTTATCGCTTTGGTCACGCGAATTCTGAGGTTTTTTATCGCCCGGATCCGCAGCCTTACTATGCTGTTCCTTCGGATCAGCGAGCTTCTTCTTGTCGTCTTTATCTGGCTTTGATGAGGTCAATGAACGAAAATTCCTATGCTAATTCAATCTCAAGACTACAGATTACTTTATAAATGATAACAAAATCCTAAAATAATCCAAGGATTACAAAGGATTAGTCATAAAACAAAGGTGAGGTGTAAAAGGCGGATAGTAAAAGGGGCCGCAAACGGCCCCTTATTAAACTTTAAAATCTTATTCAATGCTACCAATACCGAGTGTAATACCATCATGGTGAATAGCAGGATTACCTTCACGCGGGTTATCAACACCAAGTGTAGCCAAAAGCTCGCCTTTCACAGCCAATAGACGGTAAACAGCGAACATTTCCAAAAACTCTGAATTAACTGTGTTTGAACGCGACACAAATAATTCGTTCTGCGCATCGAGAACATCAAGCAATGTTCTTCTGTTCAAATCAAACTGGTCTTTATACGCAGAAACAACTTTCGCGTTAGCATCAGCCTGTGCTGCGAATTGTTTGGCTCTATCACTAGAAGAAATCATGCTCGCCCATGTCTGACGCACTTCGTTTTCAACACCGCGCGCCGCATCGGCACGTTCTTCTTTCACTTGAGCTTCACGGTTAATCAACTCTCTCGTGCGCGCAGTATCAATACCGCCACGGTACAAGTTCCAGTTCATAACAACCAATGCAGAAGCACTCGTGTCATCACCTTCAATACCGCCAAGATTATTGCCGTCTCTGGCGTTTAGCTGAAGATCAACCTGCGGGTAGAAGATCCCTTTTGAACCTTCATGCTCGGCATTTGCAACCATAACATCAGCTTCGAATACATCCAAAGTCGGGCTTTGATGAAGGGCAATTTGTACTTCGCTTTCAATGCTGGCAGATAGTCTGTCGTATGGAACAAGTGGTATAACAAGTTCGCCCGGTACATCACCAACTTCGCGGCGGTATGTTGATTCAGCATTACGAAGCGCCTCGCGTGAACTTGCCTCATCAGCGCGCGCCTGTGCCAAACGCGCCTGAACCTGAACGACATCAGCTTCGGTTGTACGTCCAGCATCGCCGCTTTGCTCGATTTGATCAAGAATACGAATGTGTTCGGCAACATTCTGACGTGAAATTGAAAGCAGTTCGCGCTGTCTCAGTACTTCAAGATAAGCCAGAACAATATCCAGACCAACAAATTCGGCTGTTTCACGTACACGATGCGATGCAGATAAAACGCGTTTTTCCTGACGTTCGTTCTCGTAGTAGCTTTCCCAGCCATCAAATAGAAGCTGTGTCAATGTAACACCAACATCATAACGGTATAATGTTTCTTCATCATCGTTGTCCGCGCCGCCTCTTGTGCCTGGATCATCGGTGTATTCAACACCTGTATCACCACGGACATCAACAGAAGGTAAATACAAACCACGGGCTTGTCTTAGTTCTTCATCAGTTGCGCGGCGGTTATTAGCTACTACGCCATATTCCGGGTTTGTATATAGGCCAATTGCAACAGCATCAGATAGCTCAAGCAATTTGGATTCCTGTGTGGCCACCGCAGCCATTGGCTCATACATTACGATATCGGCCTGTGGATCAGGCATTACATCTGAATTATCCATGTATACACCTGCTGATTGATCTTCAACAGGAGGAGGTGATGGCATTTTATCCTTGTACACGACTGACTGCGCACTTGCAGGTAATGCCATGAGCAAAGCAAGGCCAGCACATGATGCGAGTACAGTACTCTTCCATCCACGGTAATTCATAATAGTTTATCCTTTTTGTTCGTCCGAAAATGTATGTTTAACAATACACCATAAAAATCATATATATATATGACCGGATTTGTTTATAAATTCAACCTAAACCTTTAAACGCAATATATTTTTCTATAGCGAATATCTGAATTTTCCAACCTGTATAGACCAGATTTATACGGGTTATGTCAAGCCATTAAACTTATGCTGACGCTGAACACTCAGCTCGCAATCCACCCCTTTAAACCGCACATAAAAAAGCCGCGACACATTGGCAATCAACATATCGCGGCTCTAGAATTTTGTTATGCAGCCCTTACGCTACAAGCTGTTCAATTTGTACCGGTGTCAGATCATCAACACCTTCAAGAATAACAAGGTTCACCGCTGTATGATCTGTGCCTGTGCCATCCACATCAACAGAAATGACCGTGTCACCTGAACCGTTTTGTGTTGCCTGAACATAATCATTGATTGAGTGCTGAACAGGATCATAGCCTTGTAGCAATGCTGTGATATCAATCACATCACCTTCAGAAAGGCTGAAATCCTTGATCAGGTCAACGCCATCAGTAATGGCTTCAAACAAGAATGTATCCGCACCTTCGTTACCGTAGAGAACATCATTGCCCTCACCGCCAACAAGAAGATCGTCACCTGTTCCGCCAGATAGCTGATCGTTACCGGCAAGGCCATAAATGTGGTCATTGCCGCCGCCGCCAAACAGAACATCACCATTAATTGTGAAATCAATGCCGTATGTTGTATCACCATTGATAATCAGCTGTGCTGTATCGTAATCACCATCAGCGTCGGTGATTGTGTACTCAAATACATCTTCAATGTTACCTGCAGTGTTTTGCGGAGCATCAG
>JAUILO010000211.1 GCA_030432775.1 Alphaproteobacteria bacterium | reverse complement strand
CACATCAAACTGCGTATCATAAAAATTGAATGACTGCCCGGCTTCCGGAATGATTTGTGTTTCATGTAATACCAGACCGGCAATTGTCGAATATTCATCATATGGCAGGTTCCATTCAAACTCACGGTTCAGATCACGAATGGTTACGCTGCCCTCAACCAAAAAACTCCCATTGGCCTGACGTCGCACGCCGGAAACGATCTCATCTGTTTCATCTTCGATCTCGCCGACAATCTCTTCGAGAATATCTTCAAGCGTAACAACCCCCATCACAGCACCATATTCATCCACCACAATAGCGAAATGTTCTCTACGCTGGCGAAATGCCTGTAATTGCTCATCCAGCGAGTTACTCTCTGGCACGAACCATGGCTCGGATGCAATATCGGCAATCTTCAAATTATCAATCTTGCCGTTATGCGCCTGCATTTCCTTCAACAGTGCTTTGACATGAATAACGCCGATAATATTATCGTGATCATCCTGATATACGGGCAATCTTGTATAAGGACTTTCAAGTACATCCTGCACAATTTGCTCCGGCGACTGAGCTGCATCAATCATCACAACATTTTTGCGGTGAGTCATAATCTCTTCGACATCAATCTCGGCCAGATCCAGAATAGAACGCAACATGGCACGTTTTTCGGCGTCTTCATCATCCGTATTATGCAGTTCGATCGCACCGCGAAGCTCTTCTTTGCCATCTTCCTGCGAATTGGCAATATCCGCTCCGCATACAATAAGCACCTTATTCACTATGTAAGACACCATTTCCGTAACAGGCGAGAATACAAAAATAACCACACGGATAATCGGCACAATCGCCATTGCCATAGAATCGGCAAAATGAATGGCATAAGTTTTCGGTAAAACTTCGGCAAAAATCAAAACCAGCATAGTCATAACAAGCGTGGCATAGATAACGCCTGCCTCACCGAACAGCTTAATCAACAAACTGGTCGCAAGCGCAGAAGCCAGAATGTTCACAAGGTTATTACCCAGCAACAATGCACCAATCATACGTTCTTTGCGGTCAACTACACGGTTCACCATGCGCGCTCTTTTAACACCGTCTTTTTCAAGCGCTGTCATCCGCGCCCGTGATACAGCAGTCAAGGCTGTTTCCGAGCCTGAGAAAAAACCGGATAAGCAAAGCAGTATAAAGATCGCACCCATACTAATTAATGTTTCAGTATCCATTTTCTAATCTTCCATAGAATGTTCGATAATACGTTCTACATCATGCAAATTGACTTCACGTGTTGTATACGCCTTACCAATGCCGCGGGTTAAAATAAACGTCACCTTACCTTGAAATACTTTTTTATCGCTGCCCATCAAATCTATCAATTGTTTTGATGTTGCCTTGATCGCAGGTTTTATATCGAGAATCTTGCTTGGGAGCCCCATTGTTTCAAAATGTTTTTCGATACGCGCGGCATCTGCCTCACTGCAATGTCCCAAACGCACAGATAAGCGGAACGCACAGACAATACCAATCGCAACAGCCTCGCCGTGCAATATACGCCCATCATATTTACAATACGCCTCTAGGGCATGTCCGAATGTATGCCCCAAATTTAGTAGCGCGCGAATATTACCTTCTTTTTCATCCTGCGAGACAATTTCAGATTTTTTACGACAGGCTATTTCTATCGAGCGCGCAAGCGTTTCGACATCCCCCTTTAATATGCCTTGTGCGCGGCCTTCCAGCCACAAGAAGAAGGATTCATCATTGATTAATGCATATTTGACGATCTCTGCATATCCGGCCTTAAGTTCACGCAATGGCAAAGTTCTTAGGACATCAAGATCGCAGATAACGGCTTGGGGCTGATAAAATGTTCCCACCAAATTCTTGCCTTGCGGCATATCAATGGCTGTTTTCCCGCCCACAGAGCTATCAACCTGCGCCAACAAAGTTGTAGGCACCTGAATATAAGGAATACCGCGCAATGTGATTGATGCCGCAAAACCGCCCAAATCACCTATCACGCCACCTCCAACGGTAAAGAGTACAGATTGTCTATCGGCCTGATTATCCAGCAGCCAGTTTGTCACTTCGAATAAATGGGCAACGGATTTTGTTTGCTCGCCTGGCTTTAAAGATAACATTTGGACAGACGCGGCTTCACTGTTCTCCAGCGCGGCCAGAATAGTCGCGCCATGTGTATCCTCGATATTATCATCAGTAAGAATAAAGACCTTCCGTCCGTCGAGGCTGAAAGGAATCATCTCATTTATATTACCGATTAAATTACGCCCGATATGAATATCATATGACCTGTCGTCCAAAGAGACATGGGCTTTGCTCATTACTTCGGCTTCATCAACTTCGTTCATTCTTTTAACACCTACACCCTAAAATATTTCGTCTTTTTATAACCTTGTTTGATATCTAGCTTGATATCTTATCGCAAACTCTTATTAGATCTGTGCGCGCCCGTCACATTACAACAATTTCACATCATAATAATTTCACATGACACCACATTCTATACA
>JAUILO010000210.1 GCA_030432775.1 Alphaproteobacteria bacterium | reverse complement strand
GCTTGAAACCGAACCATCAATGGTCATGGATATTCAAGGGATATACAGCCCGTTCGCCGATGCCGAATATAACAGGCATGTTCACGAAAAAGCCGTCGACAAAATATATGTCGATCTGATTGAGCAAGGCTTTGCCGATAAAGATCCATCCAGCCTTGTTGAGCTTGCCAACAAACAAAACCACGACCTGACCGAAGGCCACGCCACAGGCTGGTGTGCTTCGGCATTACAGGCCGCCGCCCATGCCTATGAAAGGGCATTGCTGAACGGCAGTGAGCCAGAAGAATTTGTACGCCGCGAATTTGAACAAGAAAAAGTCCGCACAAAATGGGATAGTCTTGATGATCTTAGCCAGCGCATTGTTAAAGAAAACCGCAAAGGTGAAATTGTAACGATGAAAAGACTGGCTGATATTTGTAAAGAGATCGATGACATTAATTCTGTTGAAAAAGCGATACAGAACACATTAAACGACCCAACATACCAAAATGAACTAGCCATGGCGAACGAGCTAAATGTCATTAATGCACCGGCAGCGCCGACATTAAGCGCAGCACCATCAATGAAAGCAGCGCCGCAAGCTCCTGTTCTATCTGCGCCAGTGCCAAGAGGCATGGGACAACAGCCCGCAGCCATGCCGCCAATCGCACAACAAGACCAGGCCGCTCAAGCAGCCATGCAAGCCAGAAAAGATCAGACTACAAAGGATCAGGGCGAAAAATCCGAAGGGCGTGTCTAATAAAACACAGCAATAAAACAACTGGGCAAAAACCTCAGAAATCAACCACAATAAAAAAGGGCCACCATAAGGTAGCCCTTTATTTATTTTATATCAGAAATCAACAAATCTAGTTCATGATTTCCCAACTGCCATTGGGCTGCTTACATGCTGTACCGTAAGCCTGCTCTTCCTGACCACCAACAATAATAGTTTGCTGGTATTCACGGCAGTAATTACCGGAGGCTGTTTGACCATCACGCACAGGTGTGTAGCTTCCGCTATTGCCTGACTCAGGATTGTTCCAAGTGATCGTGTCACCCAGCGGAGCGTCATAAGCCTGTCTTTGTGCTTGCTGCATCTGTAACCTATCTGCGGTATCCAAAGACGCGCCAATCTCACTACCTAAAAAGGCACCAAGTAGCACGCCAGCACCCGTAGCCCACAAACGGCCAGAACCGCCGCCAACTTGAGACCCCAGTAAACCACCCGCAACAGCGCCAGCACCTGTACCAATAGTCTGTTTTGTACCCCAGCTATCCGTCTGACAGCCTGTTAGTAACAACAAAGCTGTTAAAAACGATAGGATTGTGTATTTTTTCATTCTTCTCACCTTTTCTTTTCATCAAGATAAACATACATTTACACATATACGTTCATACTCCTATACGTTTTTAATGAAAGAACCATTCGAAAAAAATGAAAAAAAATCTGGATATAAGAACATTGGAAACAGCAAAAGAAGCTCCTGATAACCCTTACGAGCTTTTTAATGACTGGTTTACCCAAGCCAAAGAACATGAGGATATCTATCCCAATGCCATGTGTCTTGCCACTTGTACAAAAGATGGCCGCCCATCGGCAAGAATAGTCCTGCTTAAAGACCACGATGAACGCGGCTTTGTATTTTATACCAACAAACAAAGCAATAAAGGCGAACAACTCGCCAGCACGCCTTTTGCCGCGCTAACATTTCACTGGAAAACTCTGGAGTTGCAAATTCGCATTGAAGGGGCAATTGAACATGTTTCCGATATAGAGGCCGATACATACTTCAAAACACGCCATCCCGGCAGCCGTATTGGTGCCTGGGCCTCACAGCAATCACGCGAACTTGCCAGCCGCACAGAACTATCAGACCGCGTGAAAGCCACCGAAGAACAATATAAAGACAATGATGACATTCCCCGCCCGCCGCATTGGTCAGGCTACCGTGTTGTACCGGATAAAATAGAATTCTGGCACGAAGGCGCACATAGGCTGCATACAAGGCTCGTTTATGCCAAAGACGGTATAAACTGGTCTAAAACCATGCTTAACCCTTGATATTTGGCTCTAGCCTTACTAATTTAGGCTATATAAATATAGACCCTATAGATTTAAATATTTTGATCTTTTTGAAAACTCGTACAAAACTTGAATGAGGACGATATGACTGAAGAACAGCTTAATTTTGGTGCCGATGTATCGCGCTTGCTCGATATCGTAGCAAAGTCGCTTTATTCAAACCGTGATGTTTTCTTGCGTGAGCTTATATCAAACGCATCTGATGCTTGCGATAAGCTTCGCTATCAAGCTATACAAAATAGCGACCTGATCAAAGACGATGCCGATTTCAAAATCCACGTCTATAAAGACACGAAAAAACGCACCATTACCGTTGCTGATAACGGTGTTGGTATGAACAGACAAGAACTGATCGACAATCTGGGCACAATCGCCAAATCCGGCACAGCCTCACTTATGGAACAGCTTGACGGTCAAAAATCCGGTGACGAGAAACTAAACCTAATAGGTCAATTCGGCGTTGGATTTTATG
>JAUILO010000060.1 GCA_030432775.1 Alphaproteobacteria bacterium | reverse complement strand
ACTTCTTTCTGGTTCAACAATGCTGACCATTTCAACTTTATGGAACTGGTGCTGGCGGATCATACCGCGAGTGTCCTTACCGGCTGATCCGGCTTCTTTTCTAAAACATGGCGTATAAGAGGTAAAACGCAGCGGAAGATCTTCGGCATCCAGAATTTGTTCACGCACCAAATTGGTAAGCACGACTTCTGCCGTTGGCACAAGCCAGCGACCATCTGTTGTTTCAAACTGGTCATCACGAAATTTAGGAAGCTGGGCTGTGCCATACATAACATCCGTTGACACAAGCAGTGGCGGGTTAATCTCTGTATAGCCATGTTCGGTGACATGGGTATCAAGCATAAATTGCGCCAGGGCGCGATCCAGCCTTGCAAGACCATCACGCAGCACAACAAAACGCGCGCCTGATAATTTAGCAGCAATTTCAAAATCCATCATACCGAGATTTTCGCCAATTACGACATGATCCGGTGTTTTTGCATTGACGTTACGCGGCTCGCCGCTTTTGCGCACTTCCACGTTCTCCGCCTCATCAGCACCCTCAGGCACTTCATCGCTAAGCATATTCGGCAAAGAAGATAAATGCTGGTTCAGCGCTTCAGCCAGTGTTGCTTCACGTTCTTCCAACTCCGTGATCTGACGCTTAAGACCTGCGACCTCATCCATGATTGCTTGCGCGTCGCCGCCGCTCTTTTTAATTTCGCCGATTTCCTTGGATTTACTATTACGCTCTGACTGCATATCCTGCATTTGTGTCTGTAATTCACGACGCTCTTTATCCAGACGCAAAATATCAGGCGTCTGTTTATCAACACCCCGTCTTGCCCAATTTTCGTCAAAACGCTGGGGATTTTCTCTGATTGCTGGTAAATCAAACATGGATCGGACCTTATATGTATTGTTAAAAACTATGGTAAAGCACTATAACTATATATAAGAGTTGTTAAAGCCATAAATTACGAAGAATCACAGACGCTATTAAAAAATGTCAGTACTAGATGTTATAAAACCAGACGAAAAAGTCCTACCAGTGGTGTTTGATTCACCACATAGCGGACGTCATTACCCCGAAGAATTCGATTTCATCTGTGATATGAAATCAATGCAGCGCGCCGAAGATAACGATGTGGACCACCTATTCGATCAAGCACCAAAATTCGGTGCGACATTCATACACGCTCTATTCCCACGCACATATATTGACACCAATCGCGCCGCGGATGATATTGATCTGGATTTGATCGAAGGAAACTGGCCCGAAGAAATCACCCCCACAGTCAGATCACACGCGGGAATTGGTTTGATTCGCCGCTTGCTTAAACCAGGCATACCGGTTTATGACCGCAAACTTACCGTCGAGGAAATCAAACACCGTATCGCAACATATTACGAACCATATCATGATGCCCTTGAAAATGCGGTCAGCGAACATCACTACAATTTTGGGCAGGTCTGGCACATGAATTGTCATTCCATGCCGTCAACCAGAATGTCCGCCCGTCCACCGCGCAGCTCTTTGGGATTAATTTCGATGCAACCTGATTTTGTTCTGGGCGATCGTAACGGCACAAGCTGTAATGCCGATTTCACCCGTGCTATCCGTAAATTCCTGAAGGATCTTGGCTACCGCGTCGCCATTAACGATGTCTATCGCGGCGTTGAAATCGTCCGCCGCTATGGAACACCGTCAATTGGCCGGCACAGTATACAGATTGAAATAAACAAAGCGCTGTATTGGGATGAAGAAAAACTCTGCCGCAATAAAAACTACGATAAATTCAAAAATGATATCACGGGTATGATTGATTTTATCACTGGCTATGCAGAACGTAACCTGACCATGCTTGCCGCAGATTAACACGCAAAACCCGGACGCCATATTCAGCCAGCCATTTCATGCACACCAAGCAAAGCATGAATATGTTTTTCTACCGCAGCATCAAGCTGGCTCATCGTGCAATTAACACCTAGTTTTTCAAAAGATGTCACACCGTGTTCTTGTATACCGCACGGTACAATACCGCCAAAATGGGATAAATCCGGCGCCAGATTAATTGCAATCCCGTGATACGCCACCCAGTGACGAACCCGCACGCCAATCGCAGCAATTTTGTTTTCGCTCTGTCCTTGTGCGACCCAAATACCAACGCGTCCATGCCTGCGTTCGCCCGTAATGCCGAAATCGGCAAGGCTGCGTATAATCACTTCCTCCAGATTCCAGACATATTTCTTTATATCCGGCTGCTGCTGACGGCGTTTTAAATCCAGCATAAGATAAACAACGCGTTGCCCCGGCCCGTGATAAGTATATTGTCCGCCGCGCCCTGTTTTATAAACAGGAAAACGCTCATCCAGCAAATCACCTTCTTTGGCACTCGTACCCGCCGTGTATAAAGACGGATGTTCCAAAAACCAGACAGCGTCATCTTTATGTCCAGCATGAATATCGGCCACGCGCTGCTCCATAAATGAAAGCGCGTCATCATATTCCACAAGCTGATCTGAATTAATAATCTCCATAGCGTCCAAAATAGAATAAAAAGAGTGCAATGCAAGCATCTTCATACTTGCGTTCGTAAGTTTCATTTGATAGCAATTCGATATGCAATGAATTGCATTGCTAGTGAAATGAATGCGGCCGTGGCGGAATCGGTAGACGCGCAGCGTTGAGGTCGCTGTGGGAGTTAAATCCCGTGGAAGTTCAAGTCTTCTCGGCCGCACCATTTTTCTAGAGTGACAATTTAATTCCGACCTTTGAAATATGGTCTTGAAATCCGGTATTGCAAAACAGCGCCGAATACAACAATATCCCTGATGAAAGTTAACTGCACATAAACTTCACCTTGATCCTGCGAAGATATATGCTGATCAAGACAAAATCTAAAGGACGTATCGATGAAAGATTCAACGCACGAGGCAGCTCTAGAATATCACCGTCTGCCAAAGCCCGGTAAAATTGCGATCAAAGCAACAAAGTCTATGGAGACACAGCTCGATCTTGCTTTGGCTTACTCACCCGGTGTTGCCGCACCATGTCTTGAGATTGAAAAAGACCCTGTCAAAGCGCTAGAATACACCTCGCGCGGCAATATGGTTGCGGTTATTACAAACGGTACAGCTGTTCTTGGCCTAGGTGCTATCGGCGCACTTGCTTCGAAACCTGTGATGGAAGGAAAAGCGGTTCTATTCAAAAAGTTTTCAAACATTGATGCTATCGATGTTGAAATTGACGAAACAGACCCGGAAAAATTCATCGATATTGTTGCATCACTTGAACCATCTTGGGGCGGTATTAACCTTGAAGATATCAAAGCACCTGAATGTTTTGAAATCGAACAAAAACTTAAAGAGCGCATGAATATCCCCGTATTCCATGACGACCAGCACGGCACGGCGATTATCGTTGGTGCAGCGGTACTGAACTGGGCACATTTAACAGGCAAGAAAATCAAGGATGTTAAACTTGTTGCCAATGGCGCCGGCGCAGCGGCGCTATCATGTCTGAATGTTCTTGTATCTTTGGGCATGCCAGTAAAAAACATTATCGTTTGTGACCGCAACGGCGTTATTTACAAAGGCCGCAACGAAGGTATGGATTCCATGAAGGAAGTATATGCCTCTGATACCAAACACAGAACAGTGCAAGACGCACTAAAACATGCCGATATATTCCTTGGCCTGTCTGGCCCGAATGTATTGAATGGCGAAGACATCAATAAAATGGCCAAATCACCATTGATTTTGGCACTGGCAAACCCGACACCTGAAATTTTACCCGAAGACGCACAAGAATCACGGCCAGACGCCATTATTTGTACCGGCCGTTCGGATTACACCAATCAGGTAAATAATGTGCTATGTTTCCCTTATATTTTCCGTGGCGCACTTGATGTTGGCGCCACAGCCATTAACGAAGAAATGAAGCTTGCCTGTGTACATGCCTTGGCATCCCTCGCCCGCCGTGAGGTATCTGCCGAAGTTGCCGATGTTTACAGCAAGGAAAAACTAGAATTTGGCCCTGAATACCTTATTCCAAAAGCTTTCGACCCACGCTTGATTGTCGAGCTTCCTGTCGCCGTTGCCAAAGCAGCCATGGAAACTGGTGTCGCCGTTAGACCTATCGAAGACTGGGACGCCTATAAAGAAAAACTAAACAGCTATGCCTACCGCACCAGCATGGTCATGCGCCCGATTATCACACATGCGAAAAAAGAAAAGAAAAGCGTGGTTTACGCCGAGGGCGAAGAAGGCCGTGTATTGCGCGCTGCGCAATCAGTTATCGATGAAGGTCTTGCAAACCCTATTTTAATTGGCCGCCGCAAAGTCGTCGAAAAACGCATTAAAAAACTAAATCTGCGCATGAAAGCCGGTAAAGACTTCGAACTTGTTGATCCGGAAAATGACGAACGATTCCGCCAATATTGGGGCAAATACCATGCCATCATGGAACGCCGCGGCGTTACACCAGTCAGCGCGCAAACGACTACGCGCACCAATACAACCGTCATAGCTTCACTTATGGTTGAGCTGGGCGATGCGGATTCCATGATTTGTGGTACAACCGGCCTTTATAAAGATCACTTAAAAGATGTAATTGATATTCTAGGCCTTAAATCCGGTGTCGAAACTGCAGCAGCGATGGGCTGTCTGGCGTTATCAAAAGGAACGTATTTCTTTTGTGATACACAGGTCAACCCGAACCCGAGCATCGCGCAAATCAGCGAAATGGTTATGCTTGCCACAGAAAAAATCAGCCGTTTTGGCATCAAACCTAAAGTTGCACTGCTTTCACATTCTAACTTCGGTACGCATGACAACGAAACTGCCGTTAAAATGCGTTCTGTTCTGGCTGATTTACGCCAAAGAGCGCCGGATCTTGAAGTTGACGGCGAGATGCATTCAGATGCGGCGATGTCCGAAAAAATCCGTATGGATATTATGCCTCACTCCACACTAAGCGGTAGCGCAAACCTATTTGTTATGCCTACACTAGACGCGGCAAATATTGGTTTTAACATGGTTAAAATATTCTCGGACGGTGTTTCTATCGGCCCTATTCTTTTGGGCGTAGCAAAACCGGCGATGATCCTGACGCCGTCAACGACAACACGCGGCATCATGAACGCAACGGCGCTTGCCTCTGTATCGGCACAAACCGACAACAAAGACACAGTGACAAACATCGAAGAAGTAAAACGAAAAACGGCCAAACGTAAATAATAACTCTGATCGCCTTGATCGAAAATGAAGGGAAAGGCGCAACATGCCTGAACCGGACATTGAAAAACTCGTAGACACCGATTCTGAACTTGACCCGAATGAAGGGATCGAGAAGCAGGAGAATACCTATGGTATATCCGATGAGGACATTGATGAAATTATCGATGCGCTTCATCACGGCTATGAAGAAGCCGTAGTTGAAAAAATTTCAACACTGAATGCAGCGGACGGCGCGGACCTGATCAGTAAAATCGAAGAAGAAGACCGCGAAAGCCTTCTATCCGAACACGGCGTAGCCTTTACCGCCGAAATGTTCGCAGAACTTCAGGAAGATATCCGTAAATCCGTTCTTGAAAACATGTCACCGCATCAAATCGCCGAGATTATTAAAGATCTTGATAGTGATGATGCACTTGATTTGATCATTAATCTGGATGAAGAATTCCAGACACAGATCATGAAGAAACTGTCGTCCAAGATGCGCCTCGCCCTTGAAGAAGGTCTAAGCTTCCCTGAAGACAGTGCCGGACGTTTGATGCAGCGTGAATTCGTGGCTGTGCCGCAATTCTGGACAGTCGGCAAGACAATTGATTATTTACGCGAAGGCTCTAAAACCCTACCTGACGAGTTTTTTGATATCTTTATTGTATCACCAAACCATCATGTTGTGGGCGAGATACCACTGAATAAACTGATCCGTTCCAAACGAACAGACAAGCTTGATACGCTTGCCATTAATGATGCGCACCACATCCCTGCCATGATGGACCAGGAAGAAGTCGCACAGATATTCAGACGTGAAAATCTGACATCCGCACCGGTTGTTGATGAAAATGACCGCTTGATCGGTGTGATCACAATTGACGACATCGTTGACGTTATCGATGAAGAAGCACAAGAAGATCTATTAAAGCTGGCGGGTGTGGATTCCGGCGATATCTATGGCGCTGCGTTTAAAACATCCTATTCACGTTTCCGCTGGCTATTTATCAATCTATTGACCGCTATTCTGGCATCACTTGTAATCGGTATGTTCGAGGCCACCATAGAACAGGTGGTAGCAGTGGCGATATTAATGCCGATTGTGGCTTCTATGGGCGGCAATGCCGGAACGCAGGCTCTGACCGTTGCCGTGCGATCGCTATCGATGAAGGCTGTCTCCCGTTCTAATGCTTTGCGTATCATATGGAAGGAAACCATAGTCGGCATATTAAACGGTGTGGTCTTTGCTATCATTATGGGGATATTCACTGCGCTCTGGTTTACAAGCCCCCTTTTAGGCAGCGTTATCGCCACAGCCATGATCATCAATCTTATAATCGCAGGGCTCTTCGGTGCGGGAATTCCTATTGTTCTTGACCATATGGGAAGCGATCCGGCGGTGTCTTCAACAGTCATTCTAACCACAGTAACGGACATAGTCGGCTTCTTTGTTTTTCTGGGTTTGGCCGGCCTGGTTTTATTGTAACCCACAAGCAGAAAAGACATCAGCCATAATTTCCGTGCAATTATAATTACTTAGTCATATAATTTAACTGGTTAGATCAAGACAGCAACCCCTTTAAGAGTAAATTTCAAAATGTCCGCCTCTAAACTTGTACGCCCTAGCGTTGACTTTAAAGACAGTTTTCTTGCGGCTTTAGAAGAGCATCACAAGGAAAACCGCTACCTATATTGCGATATAGGCAAACTATCGCGCGACTTTGATACATTTGTAAAAGAACTACGTTCTGCCAGAGGATACCAGCACCAGCCATATCAGGAATGGGTTGAACCAGTACCGGAAACTGTAACATGGCTGGTCAAGGACACAGAATATATCGGTACAGTCGATATACGCCACCGTCTGAACTGGCATCTGGAGAAATGGGGTGGCCACATTCATATATGTATACGTCCATCCATGCGCAGCAAGGGCTTTGGCCGTAAAATGCTTTTAAAAGCCCTGCCGATAGCAAATTATTTAGGGATTGATAAAGCCCTTCTGACAATTAATCCACGCAACAAAGCGGCTATTCGCATTGTCGAGGCCAGTGGTGCGGAATTTGAAGACGAGCTACCTGAAACAGGTCAATTTCCAGCGCAGCGCCGTTACTGGATCGATTGCACCTAGAATGTTCGGCTTTTCCGTCTTTATCTGAAGACCACATGAACCAGAACAGCCAGCAAACACACAGCAACAACGATACTGGTCTTTGTACGCAATTTTACAAACCAGCTTTGCTGATATAATTCTCTATCAAAAAACAGCTGAGTCCCATAACAACCAATCAATATGAGCACCCCCATAAAAGCGGGTAATAAAAACCCCATCCACGCAAAAAGCGCGGGAATCATGCTAAACACAAGCTGTAGCGGCGGCGCATAACGCAACGAAAGCGCAAGCCCCCAGTGAATACCGCCCAAAAACGTGATCATAATCGCAGAATATAACAAAAACGCATCCAATACCGATGCCTTGATATTAAACGGCAAATCAAAGGGCAACCATAAAAGCAACGACAAGCCAACAAAAGGAACAAGCCCGATATAACAAAGAAAAGTCGCGGTTTCATTTTTTGAATCCAGCAAATTTTCAAACATATCATCTGAGATCTTTTTATTTTTCATGATATAGTTAGACAACTTTCAAAAGACACACCGTATCACGGCATCAAGACAATTCATTCAAATTCAATATAACCAATATTCATCAACAGCGCTATGGCACGAAAACAAATAAGTAAAAAAGCAAAGAACAAGAAAGCGAACAAAAAAAACGCGAATAAAAAGCCTGCGCACAAAAAGAACAAAAAAGCCAAAAAGAGTGCCATTGCCGCTCGCCCCTCATTATCTGTTATAGGATTCTTGTTCAAATGGTGTGTTGTCATCGGCTTATGGGGACTTTTATTCGCTAGCCTGTTAACTGCCTGGTACGCAGCCGAATTGCCAAAAATCATTGAATCTCCGCATTTTGAAAGACAAAGCACCCATATCATTCTGGATCGCAATGACAAGATAATCCGGCGTTATGGCGATATTCAGGGCAATACAATCGAAGTATCGCAGCTCCCCTCTTATGTGCCTGCCGCATTTCTCGCAATTGAGGATCGTAGATTTTATTCGCATTTTGGTATCGACCCCATTGGCCTTGCCAGAGCCATGGCCACAAACTTGACCAAAGGGCATATCGCACAAGGCGGCTCGACTATTACGCAGCAACTGGCAAAGAATCTTTTCCTGACACCGGATCGCACTATAAAACGTAAAGTACAAGAAGTGCTTCTTTCTTTCTGGCTCGAGCAGGAATTTACAAAAGACGAGATCTTATCAACATATCTAAACCGCGTATATTTTGGTGCGGGTGCTTACGGCATTGACGCTGCTTCACAGGTCTATTTTCAAAAAAGCGCAAATGAGCTGAATGTCGAGCAAGCCGCCCTGCTTGCCGGATTACTCAAAGCACCTTCGCGCCTGTCCCCGCGCAGCAATCCCGAAGGCGCACAAAAACGAATGCGCGTTGTACTGGCCGCTATGAAAGATATGGGCATTGATACAAACAGCAGCCACTCATCAAAAAACACAGCGCTGCCTGTTATTCATAATGAAAACCACGCCGGATATTTTGGTGACTGGATTAGTGGACAGGTTAACGATATCACAGGCCATACCAGCTTTGATATTAGCGTTAAAACCACACTTGATCTGGAGCTACAGGAGTTTTGTGAAAAACTACTACGCGATACGGTTAACGCAAATAAGGATCGTCATGTCAGTCAAGGTGCCATTATTGTTGCCAATCTGGATGGAGATATATTAGCCATGGTTGGCGGCGTTGATTATAGCAAAAGCCAGTTCAACCGTGCCGTACAAGCACGCCGCGCGCCCGGCTCTGCGTTTAAACCCATTGTATATTTAAGCGCCATAGAACAAGGCTGGAAACCCTCGGATGAAATTCTAGATGCGCCGCTGGATATTCAACTCAAAACCAAAAACAAAGATGGTAAGCAAAACTATGACCCGTCCAATTTTAACAATGAATATCACGGAAAGGTCAGTCTTGAATACGCGCTCACAAACTCTTTGAACACGGCTGCCGTCCGCCTTATGCAGGAAACCAGCGTTAAAAACACGATTGATACAGCCAGAAAAACAGGCATCACCGCCCCGCTTGAACGTGACCTGAGCCTTGCTCTGGGCAGTAGCGGCGTGCCAATGATCGATATGCTACGTACATATGGCATGTTTGCCAAAGGCGGACAGCCGCTTGATTTACATGGCGTCAATACGATTACAACCGAGGACGATACAGCCACAACTGATGCTTCGGTAATCTATGAACGTCCGGCCGCCCCGAAAACAAAACAAATCTTCAAATCATCTAGTATCAGAAAGCTGGATCACATGCTGCAATCGGTCACAGAAGATGGAACAGGCAAAATCATCAAACAATCATCTGCGCTATCCGGTATAAAAACAGCAGGAAAAACAGGAACATCACAAGATTACCGTGATGCATGGTTCATCGGATACACTGACCAGTATGTAGCCGCCATATGGCTTGGCAATGACGATAACAGCCCGATGGCATCCATAACGGGCGGCGGCGCCCCTGCACGGATCTGGCGTGATGTTATGATAGAATCACATAAAAGAAAGGAGCTTGCGCCCCTTTCTTCATCTGAATCCGGTATAACGGATCAATTTTCAACTTTACTGGATAGAATTGTCCCTTGGTAAAACGCTCCTATCCACTACTTAGCTAGACACGCTCATACATTGTTACCGGACTTATGGCGTAATAATTGCGCATCATATTTTCAAAACGGCCTTCGCCTATGACATTCCAATGCTCCGCCAGTTCGTTCACCGAGCTTGGCGCAGAACCTGTTTCCCAGTTTGTTCTTGCGATCGTATGATCAACAAACTCTAAGAACGTAGCTGGAAAAGATCGCCGCGGTGCGCGCAGACCAAGATCGAGTAGTGTTTTAGCCACTAACGCATCGCTTGTATCCATTATATCGGCAGTAAATTCTATCGCCGTCAGCACTTTAATATCTTCCCGGCTATGGGGAACATTTCGCAGATGCCCCATAAAACGGGCATATACTTCCATTTCAAATCTTGCTTTATCTACATCCTGTGGGGGCAAAGGATATATAATAGCGCTGCTTGTTTTTTCTATATCTTTAGTCAATTGATCAGTCATGATTTCCTCCTCGTGCTTGGCAGTTTGTTGATTTATGTTTTTTGTCTGCCTTGCTTTTTTGTTTATGGAACCCTTTAGTTACTTGATCGTGACACCCTCAAAACCGCGTTATATCTTCAGGCTGAACGTCAAAAGTTAATCAAAGCTTAACAAAATAAATTTGGGAGATTTTCTGGGGTTTCCGCTTGTGGATAACCTAAAAACACCGAATAAAACGACAAAATACAGCTCTATTTCAATACAAAAAAGAGCAGCAAAAACCGACTCGGAAATGCGCGATTCGAACGAGATTCATGCTTACTGCTAACGGAAATTATCGTGATTAAAGGGTCTTGATCGCTTCGGTCGCAAGCGTATCGGCGCGCTCGTTTTCCGGATGTCCACTATGTCCTTTGACCCAGTGAAACCGTACAGTATGGTTTTGAACAAGCGTATCAAGCTGCCTCCACAAATCCTGATTCTTAATACGCGCAGGCCACCCTTTTGCTTTCCAGCCTTTGATCCACTCGGTAATACCTTGTTTCACATAGGTGCTGTCTGTATATAAATCGACCTCACAAGAAACGGTCACAGCCTCAAGGGCTTTAATCGCGGCAGTCAGTTCCATACGATTATTTGTCGTGTTATTTTCCGCGCCCGATAATTCTTTTTCATGGCCGTTATAACGCAGTAATGCACCCCAGCCGCCAGGGCCCGGATTGCCGCTACAGGCTCCATCGGTATAAATCTCGACTTTTTTCTTCTCACTCATTTACTCTGCTTCTTCTCATAAAGAACATCTAAAAAGGATAAGGTGTCAGGAAAAATAACGCCTATAATTCATACGGTAAATTCATGCAGTAAATTCACACGAAAAAAAACACCTGCTAAAACCACACGACAAAACCACACCGCATAATTCCGCATCTGAATTATGCGGTCAAACTGCGCGGAACCTTGAACGTCACATCTTCTTCAACAATTTCAACTTCTTCAACCGTGACATTATAAACCTTGCGCACAGCTTCAATTACTTCATCAACAAGTGTCTCCGGTGCAGATGCCCCCGCCGTCAGTCCCAATGTCTTTACATTTTCAAACCAGCGCCAATCAATATCGCTGGCGCGTTGTACCATCATGGCATGGCGACAACCATATGATTTTGCAACTTCGACAAGACGATTAGAATTGGATGAATTGGGCGCGCCGATCACAATAAGCGCATCTGATTTCGGCGCTATCACTTTCACAGCAGCCTGACGGTTTGTCGTTGCATAACATATATCTTCTTTATGAGGGCCGTGGATATCAGGAAATCTGCGCTGTAACGCATCTACGATATCACTGGTGTCATCAACCGATAATGTTGTCTGTGAACACCATGCAAGATTATCTGCGTTATCCACCTGAACCCCCGCAACATCCTCGACTGTTTCAACCAGAACAACCGCACCTTTGGGCAATTGCCCCATTGTACCGATAACCTCCGGGTGCCCTTCATGACCAATAAGAATAATCGTCTTTCCGTCTTTATGATAACGCTCTGCTTCCCGGTGAACTTTACTTACAAGCGGGCATGTCGCATCGATATAAAACATATCGCGCTCCTTTGCGTCTTGCGGAACTTTCTTTGGAACACCATGCGCAGAGAAAATCACAGGTCGCCCGTCATCAGGAATCTCGTCTAGTTCTTCAACAAAGATCGCGCCTTTGTCACGCAAACTATCAACAACAAATTTGTTATGCACTATTTCATGCCTGACATAGACAGGCTCGCCATACTTTTGTAGGGCAAGCTCGACAATCTGTATGGCTCTGTCCACACCAGCACAAAAGCCGCGGGGCGAAGCAAGTAATATCGTGATATCTGTTTTACTCATAAAGCCTATATAGAAAATTTTGCGGGATAAATCTATAGCGATTGTAGGCATAGCCCTTGCCTGATCGAATGAACTGCCGTAGATTTAATTTCGGTCAGAAAATAAACTGAACAGATACAAACGGATAGATGATACAAACGGACGGATAGAGATATCTTAAAATTATGATGTTGAAAAAATCATACGATACCCCCTCGGCAAACTTGAAAAGCCAGACAACACTAAAAAGCAGAGCTTTACGTAGTATACGCGTTGGTGCCTTTTGCGTCATACTTGCCTCGCTCAGCGCCTGTGAAACTGTTGATTCTACAACTGATTACATTGGTGGCCTGAATTGGGGTGGCTGGAAACCTGTCAGTATGGCCAACAAACATGATAACGATATCGAAGGCGATGATAGCGCCATAGAAGTCAGCTACGCGCAAACAAGTGTCGAGCAAACAGATATTGATCCCGATGCCGCTTACCAGCTTAAAGAGAAGCTTTCCGAAAGTGATTGTCCGAAGATTGTTGTTCTGGATGAGCTAAACTCGCTATATGACTTTTCCGATTTCGCTAAGGCCACGCCGGAACATTCAATTTCCACGGTCTGGATCACAAACATCGAATCAAAATGTAAAGTCAGAGACAAGAACATCACTTTGGATGTTGATCTTCTCTTTGAAGGACACACAGGTCCGAAAGCCGATTTTTCTAACGGCAAGCCCAAGAAAATCGTTTATCCGTATTTCATAGCCCTTACAGGCGTGAGCGGTAATATTGTCGCCAAAACCATTCACAAAGTGGGTATGACATATAACGGCCCTGACGATTACATCATCGAAAAAGATACAGCTTCGCAATCTATACCGCTTGCCAGCTTCACTGATGGCGGCTATGAAGTCCTTGTTGGTTTCCAGCTAACCGAAGACCAACTGAATTATAACAGACAAGCCAAAATCAATTCCGGAGCTTTCGAGTAAACCTTTTGCGCTATTAACGCATAAAGATTTCAGAATACCAAAATTAACACTCATATATGGTGAATACACGTCATGGCCAACTTCGATCTTGAACAATTCTGGGCAGATGAAGCAGAAGAGCATTTAAGCGTTGCTCAGAACACTTTTGATAGCCTGAGCGGTGCATTCGGACAATGGCTTGATGTTTGTGTAAACGCGATTGAAAACGGTGGAAAAGTATTGTTTTTCGGCAATGGAGGCAGCGCTTCGGATGCGCAACATCTCGCCACTGAACTGGCCGTTCGCTATGTAAATGACCGTAAGGCAATCCCTGCGATTGCGCTTACAACCGACACATCCGCACTAACAGCAATCGGAAATGATTACGGCTTTGATTTTCTATTCTCGCGTCAGCTCGAGGCACTCGGGAAAGAAGGCGACATTGCTGTTGGCATCAGTACATCCGGCCAAAGCCCTAATGTTCTAAAGGCTCTTGAAACTGCACGCAGCCAAGGTTTGATTACCGTAGGTCTGTCCGGACGTGATGGCGGAAAAATGCATGATCTATGCGATATCCTGTTCGTTGTCCCATCACAAACCACTGCACGTATTCAGGAAATGCACATCACACTCGGCCAGATGCTTTGTGGCGCGCTTGAAATGCGCCTTGGCTATGTGTGATACGCCAAATCATAACAATAAGTACAATATGCATATTTATATCGGCAGTTCAGGACTTCTTCACAATACAGGCC
>JAUILO010000059.1 GCA_030432775.1 Alphaproteobacteria bacterium | reverse complement strand
TCTTCCGGTGCCCATTCTTTAAGGCCTTTAAGCTCGCCGTCTTTATGGTGGGTTAAGATCAAGCTCGCCATATCGGGAATGACAACTTCATAGTGATTTTTCTCGGCTTTTTGGTCGGGTATGGCAAATAACCGAAGGTCAGCACCTTTTTCTGTCTCCCATATGCCTTCCATCGCCGCGACTTTGGCGGGTTGGTGTTCCAATGTATTCAGACCATGCAGATCGCCAACAATAAGTTGGGTCGGAGCGATAAATATTGCAATCAGCATTGCCATGCCAACCATAACCTTGCCATGGGGCACATAGCGTTTCGTCCAAAGATACCATGAGCCAATCCCGCCGACTGTAAAGGCTGTGGTTAGATAGGCGGCAAGTACCATATGGGTAAAGCGGTATGGGAATGATGGTGTGAAGATGACTTCCATCCAGTTGGTTGGAACAAGAAGTCCGTCAGTGTTAATTTCAAAGCCTTGCGGTGTTTGCATCCAGCTATTGGCAGCCAGAATCCAGAATGCTGAAAATAACGTACCGATGGCCACCATGAGTGTTGCAAAGAAATGCATTTTATCACTGACGCGGCTCCAGCCAAATAGCATGACACCTAGAAATGATGCTTCGAGGAAGAAGGCTGTTAGAACTTCATAGCCCAAAAGCGGTCCTATGACACTGCCGACCTTGTCGGAAAATACGGACCAGTTCGTGCCGAATTGATAGGACATGACAACGCCGGAAACAACGCCCATACCAAAACATACGGCGAAAATCTTGATCCAGAATTTATAGACTTCCTTATAAACTATATTGCCGGTTTTAAGCCATAAACCTTCAACTACGGCAAGCCAGCTCGCAAGACCAATTGTGAATGCAGGAAACACAATATGAAAGGATACTGTGAAAGCAAATTGGACGCGGGCGAGAATAAGCGGGTCTAGATCAAGTAGCATTGTATGGGGCCAATCTATATTGCGTTACTGATTATTATCCGGAAATATTTGTGTTTTTATCATTATGTGTTTTCATCATCATGAGTGACAATTACCGCCGCAGCCTGCGTCACAGCTTTTTTTGCTTGCCGTGTTGCCAGCTTTGTTCCATGGCATAACCGATAAAAGCATAGCAAGGCCGCACCATCCGGTTAGACCAGCAAAACACAACGCCGTGCCGATAACTCCGGCGATTATAAACCCGAATGTCAGGCCAATAAAGCCTAATATTGTAAAGAAGGCGATGAGGCCTCCGGCAATAATTTGTACCTGACGGAATATAGGTAGGCCTGTTTTTTTCAAGATGACGGGCAGGTTTTCTGCTTTCCATGCGTTCAGTCCGCCTTCCAGGTTGTATATTTCAGCTGTGATATCGCTATATGAGCCGGCATTGGCGCAAGCCGTTTGGCCGCGGCCACCTTTTTGGCATTGAAATATAACTTTTCTAGAGGCCGGTATGCCTAGCTGTGGCAGTAAGCTATCCAGCTTGCTAAGCGGAAGTGAGTTAGCATAGGCAATGTGTTCGGCGCTAAATTCATCGGCTTCGCGGACATCGATCAAGATCGCGTCGCCATTCGCAAGCCACTGCGCGGCTTGTTGCGGGGTTACTGTGTTGACCATTATTCTTTCTCCTTACAGAAGTGGTTATATAATACGCTCATCACGTCTTTTGCGGCTTCATTGCATATGAAATAGTAAAGGGTTCTGTGGTCGCGTCTGAAACTTACAATATTTTCATTCTTAAGTTTATTGAGGTGCTGGGACATGGACGTTTGTGCAATTCCAGTCTCCTCGATTAACGTGCTGACGCTTTGTTCACCCTCTGCCAGATGGCAAAGAATAAGCAAGCGATGGGGGCTGGCTAATCCTTTTAAAAAGCTTGATACATGCGCTGCTTTTTCCTGCATTTCTTTCATTAGAAATATCTCTTATCTGTATTCTCTTTACAGTTTGTATTTTTATGATATCATTTAAATATAAATTAAGGAAGAGAAAAGTTAAACCTCGATTTCATATCAATCTGAATGCAGGAGCATAAGCGATGACAAAAGATTATAAGGCACTTACAAAAGATATATCCGAATATACTGGCGAGCTTAAGAAAAGCGTCCCTGACGCAATGGCAGGTTTTTATGCGATGTCAAAGGCTGCAACGGCAGATGGTGCGCTTGATAAGAAAACCAAGGAATTTATTGCTCTAGCCATTGGTGTAACTCAGCGTTGTGACGGCTGTATAGGTTTTCATGCAAAGGCCCTGAAGGAACTTGGCGCCACACGTGAGGAAATCTCCGAAGTAATGGCGATGTGTGTGTATATGGGTGGTGGCCCTGCTTTGATGTATGCGGCCGATGGCTTGCGTGCATTTGATCAGTTTAGTGAATGATATATCGCATGACTTAGCGGTTTAGTTTGTCTTGTCTGGCTGAAAGGGATTTGCACTATATTTCCTATTTATTAACCATAATCTGACAATGTGACAGGGTGAGTAAATAATAGGGAAACCTTTATGTTTGAAGGTCTACGCAAGCAATTTCGCCAGATAACAATGTCATCGTTCCAGCGTGATGTTGAAAGAAATCTGTGTGAGCGTTATCCTGAAGCGCAGCAGGTTCTTGATACGCTGGAGCATCCCAAAGTTATTCTCAAAAATTCCCGATCCAGAGAAATGGCTTATCTGGACGACGCTGAGCATGTCGTGCTTATGACCCTTGAAGATAGCGATATATCCGATGAGGCCGACCGTGTCTATGGCGAGCTTTTAAAGTTGATGGAGATCAAAGGTCTTGCCACCGAAGAAATGAAAGATCGCCGTCAGGAAATTTATACGCATCATTATGCTGATGATGATGGCAACCGAACACGCTTTACCTATGATGATGTTAGTGTTGCTGCGCCGGATAGAGGGAAAAATATTCTAAAGGGCTGTTTTGATTTTCTTGAATCCCTTAATGTGCCGGGTGCACAGCTCATTCTGGATACGATGCGTGATAATCATACAGCTATCAATCTGGTTCCTGTTGCAAATACAGTGGCGCTTGCCGGTTCTTTCATACCTGACCGGAATGAGTTTAATTTCTTTTATGATGTAGATTTGCCCGATACTGATGTTGTCGCGCAAACTGCTGTGAAGATATTGCATGAGGGAACGCATCTTCACCAAAAAACGGCAGGTTTGCTTTCTGAAAATGTGAGTGAGGCGGATAATTTTCGTGAAGTGTCGCATCTAAATGAGCTGCAGGCACATACTATTCAATATCTCGTACCGTTGGAGTTGTTACAGCAATTGCCCGTTTATGAAGATTTTAAAGCCGGATATTTGTCGATACAGGATCTTGCAGATGACCTTGAGCGTAGCGAGGATGTGGTTGCGAATGTGTGTCGCCGCTCATTATGCGGTTCGCATGAGGGTGCGAGTATTCTGGGTAATATACAATCCCGTTTTGATGCGGGATTGTTATCGGATATGACCCCTGAATTATTGGTAAAAGAATCTTTGTGTCGCGGAGAGATAGAAAAAATAGAAGAGGGCCAGATTATATATGATCAATCAAGGCTTACACGAATGCAGCGTTATGCGCATTCTCATATCACTGTTATGAATTTTGGCTCGCTTGGTGATGGTGGTGACAAGGCTTCTGTCTTTCATGATATTGTTGGCGGGCATTTTCAAGGGCCGCTTGGCTTATCCGTATCCGGTAATACTGTTGATTTTGCCAGTGAGGATTTTGTTTTCACAAGTGCTGTTACCCATCGCCAGATTCCTGTACAGGCTATAGAATATATCTGGGGTAAATATGGCGGTGAAAATACGCAAGGGCTGGGTTTTAAAAGTGAAGAGCTGTTTAGCGCCGGTATTCTAGAAAAGCTTGATGGACAAAAAGAACCTGTAGGCGCAGCGCATACGCCCTTTCGTAAAATTCTCTAAACTATATAGGCTTTATTGGGCGGCTTTTATTTTCGCAAAGGCCTGCAGCGCGCGCTCACGTGATGATTTCAAGTCGACTATCGGTAAAGGGTAGTCTTTGCCAAGGGTAATGTTGGACTTTGCGAGCAAATCATCTTTTGCTTCCCATGGGCTGTGCAGATATTTATCCGGCAAAGCGGCAATCTCCGGAACATATTTTCTTACATAATCGCCATTAGGGTCAAATTTTTGCCCTTGGGTGACCGGATTAAAAATCCTGAAATATGGCGCGGCATCTGCGCCGCATCCAGCGATCCATTGCCAACTGGTGCTGTTATTTGCAAGGTCAGCGTCCAGTAATGTATCCCAGAACCAGTCTTCGCCATGGTGCCAGTGCAGCAGCAGGTTTTTAACCAGAAACGATCCGACAATCATCCGCACGCGGTTGTGCATATATCCGGTATGCCAAAGCTCACGCATGCCCGCGTCAATAATCGGATATCCGGTCTGTCCGGTTTGCCATGCTTTAAGTGCCTCAGGATTGTCTTGCCATTCAAAAGCATCGAACTTGCTTTGCAGGTTCTCGCGCGTAATGCTGGGTGTGTGGTATAGCAGGTTGTTTGAAAATTCGCGCCAGCCCAACTCGCTCATGAAATGTGCGCCATCACTTTCGCAGTTATTGGCAATCATGGCCTGTTGCGCGCCATACCATGCTTGATGCGGCGAGATTTCACCAAAATGCAGATGGGGTGATAATCTGGACACGTTGTTTTTTGCAGGATAATTACGGCCATCTTTATAGTTTTTTAGCCCTGTATCCAGGAACTTGGCTAAATGCTCTTGCGCGCCTTCCTCCCCTGGTGTCCATGTTGTTTGCATGGTTTTGTGCCAAGACAGTTTTGGCATAAGTTCCAGCTGGTCAAGTGTCTGTATTTCATAATGGAAAAGGTTTAATCCCTGCGGTGCGGCTTGTGGGTGGCGCGGTTCGGGTGCGTTTTGCAGGCAGGCATTTTTATAATAAGGGGTGAAAACCCTATAGGGTGTGAAATCACTTTTTAAGGTGATTTGCGGTTCGAATAAGACAGAGCCGTTAAAGCTTTGCGCTTCTATACCGCTGGTCTTGAGGGATTTCTTGATTGCGCTGTCTCTGGCTATGCGCCATGGCTCGTAACATCTGTTCCAGAAAACATCCTGCGCGCCGGTTTGTTTGAGTAGTGCATTGATAATATCCAGCGGGTTTCCTTTGCCAAAACATAAATTCCCCTTTAATGACGCGTTCAGGCTTTTTAGGCTTTCATGCAGCCACCAACGGCTTGCGCTGCCCATTTTCCATTCGCCGCTATTGATGTCATCCAGAATGTATAGCGGTAGAATAGGGCGCCCTGTTTTATTCGCGGCAATAAGCGCCGGGTTATCAGACAGTCTTAAATCCTGACGAAACCAGACTATGACGGGAGCGGTCATTGGCTGATAGCCTCCTTTTGTTTGGCGGGCTCTGCTTTGGTGCTAAGTAATAAAACAATCACACCGCAAACTGCTGATAAGGTCGATCCTGCAATAACGCCAAGGCGAACACCAGAGGCATATTCAATATTGCTAAATGCGAGTGTGCCGATGAAAAGTGACATCGTAAAGCCGACACCGGTCAGTAACGCCATGCCATAGAATTGTGGCCATGTAATATCATGAGGTAACTTGCAAATCCGAAGGCGGGTCGCGATAAAGGTCATCACCATAACGCCAAGCTGTTTACCTATGAAAAGCGCGACCATAATGCCGAATGTCAGCGGTTCGGTAAAAGTGGATAATGTAACGCCTGACAATGAAACACCAGCATTCACAAAGGCGAATAGAGGCAGGATTCCTAAAGTTACCCATGGGTGCAAGGCATGTTCCATGACTTTAAGCGGTGATTTGCCATCTTCATTTTTAAGTTTGAGCGGTATAATCAGGCCGATTAAAACCCCAGCCAATGTGGCATGAACGCCTGATTTTAAAACACAAGCCCAGATGAAAAGGCCGATAATAACGTAAGGCCCAAGCTTGGTAACCCCGCGCCAGTTTAATATCATAAGACCAGCCAGACCAGCACCGGCAAGGCCAAGTGATAGCAAAGACATTTTGGTGGTATAAAATAGCGCAATAATAATAATGGCGATCAAATCATCAATGATGGCAATGGCAACAAGGCATACTTTGAGTGATGTGGGAATGCGTTTTCCCATTAAAAGCAGGATACCCAGTGCAAAGGCAATATCTGTGGCGGCCGGAATAGCCCATCCATCCATTAAATCCGGATCACCTATATTGATATAGGCATAAATCAGCGCCGGTGCAACAACTCCGCCAATCGCAGCAACGGCAGGCAGGATAAATTGTGACGGAGAGGATAGGTGACCTTCCAAAATCTCCCGTTTGATTTCAAGTCCGACCATTAAAAAGAAAATAGCCATCAGGCCGTCATTGATCCATAAAAGCAGGGCTTTATTAATTTCGAAAGCACCAATTTGCAATACAACGGGAGTGTCTTTCAATGAGTCATAAGCGTTGTTGAACATAGAATTTTCCATGATCATAGCCAGTATCGCAGCCAGGCAAAGCAATATGCCAGCCGATGAATCTGTGGCGAAAAATTTACGCAGAATACTCAATTTAGTTCTCCTGATGTTCAATAAGCATTTGAAAATATGCTGTTTTATCGGTTCTAAAAGGCGTTAGTATAAAGGAAAAAATAACGGTTGAAAATCATAACCGGATAGTCAGGCTCTAGAATTTATAAGCAAGACTAATCGCGCCAAACATATCGGCGCTATCTTGTGTTTTGAATTCGCGCGTACGGCGAACCAAAGTATAGCTGATACGGGCATCTCCATAGGTAAATGCAACCCCTATATTGGCATCGCCAACAAGCGGGAATTTATCGACGCTATGGCTGTCGGTGAATGTGTTCCCATCAAGGAATATATTGCGCGCTACAGCGCGGCCTTCTATGCCGCCGAAAATATACCAGTCCCAGCTATCATCTGGAGTTTCGAAGAAGCCTGTACCGGTCATCGCTGGTCTCACGCGTTGTGGTGTATCGCTCCATCGGGAGCTGGACGGGCTGATCCGTGCGCTGATGCCGGAGCTTGCATAGGTGTATACATTGCCAAGACTAGCGCCAAGATAAGGTGCTGCCGTTAAGGCAAGTCCGGAGGTTTCGTAATACATAGCCTGTGGCCAGCGGCGCTGCGCTGACAAAATAAGAGCCGGTTCGTTCTTGAGCTGGTTTGACCATCCTTTTGGCTGTGGGCTTTGTGTTACATGCCTATGTACGGCTTTTTGCACTTGTTCACCAAGTGCGAGCGGGCCAATAACACCTATTGTTGCCTCAAGTTCGTCAACATGGTTTCCTGTTATGCTTGCCATACCGATAGACCCGTATAAAAAAGCTGCCCACGGCCGGTCATCCGGGTCTTGCTGTGCGCTGGAAATGTCTTTGGGTGTGTAGAGGTTCTGGCCGACCGAATAAAAAACGCTTGAAGTTTCATTGATCGAAAATGTCGGAACCAGATCTGCAATTTTATGGGCAAAGTCCGGGAATGGAGAGTTCACATCAAAATAACTCAGTCGTACGCCATTGGTGTAATTTTGATCTGCCCCGCTGCCGATTGAATCATTTTCAAAAGAAAAAGTGATGAATTTATCATCGCTGTTACTTTCTATCTTCTTGGCTTCATGAGACAGGTTTTGTTCCAAAGTGCTTTTTTCGGGCAGGGGCGCAGCGTCCTGCGCGTATGCAGGAAGACAGATGAGTAATAGTAATATCAACAAAATTTTCTTCATTCGGGTACTTTACCTTTTTCTGTCTATGTTGCGCCACAATATATTTAGGTTTTTATTGCAATAATCAAGTGAGAATCGTTCTCATAAAAGTGATTGACTCTATTACCTCTCTCATATATCTCCAACATAGGTGAGAATGATTTGCATTCACGTTTAATGTTTTGTAATAAAAGGGTTATTGTTATGGCGGTTTTTTGTAATGGAAGGGCTTCTCTTTTGAGGTGTCTTTTGACTGGTTCAGTGTTGTCTTTGGGTATGGGGTGTCAGGCTTTTGCAGCAGAGTTCCCTGTGTTGACAGGTGAAGTGGTTACGGAGTTGCAAAATGAATACACAGTAGATTCAGATGATGCCGCAACAGATGGATATAATAATATGTTCATGCGCACAGAAGTTGCACCAACTTTACGATTTAATGACTATTTCTTCGTCGATGGTGTTTTGGTGTTCGAACCAATTCTGGATCATGACGGTTATGAGAGTAACTATTTTGATGCTGAGGGCGCGTTTATCGAAGAAGTTAAATTGAATTACGAGAACGGCCCTTTGACAGCCTTTGTCGGTAAGTTTAATCCGGGGTTTGGTATTGCATGGGATTTTGGCCGTGGCATCTGGGGTGAAGATTTTGCTGAAGATTATGAAATTACCGAACGTATTGGTTTTGGCGGCGCATATAAATATGAAGATGCAAAAATTGGCGCGCATACCTTAACCCTCAGCACGTTTTTTGCCGATACGACATTGTTGTCTGAATCTGTGGGTACGAAGCGTGGCAATAATGACAAGGCTGATGGCGGTGTTTCAAACACAGAAGATTTTTCATCTTTTGTCGTAGCGCTTGAGGGTGAAGCTCTGGCGGGCATAGAAAATCTGTATTACAAATTGGGTTACCGTAATCAGGAAGAAGGCGACGCCGATATTGGCGGCGATAATGAAACAGGATTTGTTGTGAGTTTGGGGCATTCAATGTCTATAACAGATCGGGTTGGTGTTGATGTGCTGACTGAATATGTTGATATTGAAAACTTTGAAGGTGGAGCAGATGACAATCAATATTTCACCACAAGTGTTATTACAACAATAGACGAACAGTGGAATGTAACCGTTGGCTATACCTCACGCGATATTGATAGAGCGTCTAGCGATGTTGAGGATTACCTTTTGCAGTTATCAACTGGTTATGATTTTGGTCAAGGTACAACGGCCGAGCTGGGCTGGCGCAGCAGCGAGGAAAGCGGCATCGATACCAATATTGTTGGTGGCTTGATCCGTCACAGTTTTGAATTTTAATCAGGTAATAAGATAAGAAAGATTATAAAAATGAAGAAGACATTTTTGGCCCTGATAGTGGGTGTTTGTGTTTTGAGCTTTACTGTAACAAAGGCCCGCTCACATGGTGATGAACATAAGGGTGACCATAGCGATAAAGCTTCACAGACGGTTCATCATATCGTTGAAAGCTATGCTGTGATGGTTCACCGCGATTATACTAACGCCTATAAGGATGGTGTTGCGCTACAGGCAGCGATTGATGCGTTTTTGGCAGCTCCGTCCGAAGTGACATTGACTGCTGCAAAAAAAGCATGGCTGATCTCCCGCAATAGCTATGGTCAAACCGAAGCTTTCCGTTTTTATGAGGGGCCGATTGATTTTGCTGATGCGGACGGGAATGAAGGGCCGGAAAGTCGTTTGAATGCATGGCCGCTGGATGAGGCTTATATTGATTATGTGCAGGGAAATCCGGATGCGGGTATTGTGAATAATGCAGGTATTGAAATTACCAAGGATGCATTGACCAGTAAAAATCAAGCTGATGACGAAGCCGATGTTGCAACAGGATATCATGCAATTGAGTTTTTACTCTGGGGGCAGGATCTTAGCCTTGAAACCGCAGGTATGCGTCCTGTGAGTGATTATGAAGATACGCCGGAAAATGCTCGTCGCCGTACGTATTTAAAAGTAGTCACCAATCTGTTGGTCGATGACCTTAAATATTTGGTCGATGAATGGGTAGGCGGGAAAGATAATTACGCAAAAACATTTGTTGAAGATGAACAGGCTTTATCCAAAATTTTGACGGCTCTTGCGACGTTAAGTGGTTTTGAACTAGCATCCGAACGTATGGCGACAGCGCTGGATTCAGGCGATCAGGAAGATGAGCATTCATGTTTTTCCGATAATACACATAATGACTTCATATATAATGCGCAGGGCATAATGAATGTGTTCTTTAACACCGGATTATACGAATATCTGAAAAAGCAAGATCATGATTTGGCTGAAGATCTAGAAGACCGGATTTTAAAAACCAGAAAATTGATCGCCAAATTGCCACAGCCGATAGATCGGGAAATTCTAAGTACGCCCGAAGGAAGTAAGGCGCGCGATAAAATGGAAGAAGCTGTTCGCTCTTTGCAAATTGAAGCTGACTTGATTAAAAGAGCAGGCGTTGCACTTGGGGTTGAGGTTTCTATTAACGAGTAACTGATCGACAGGTCATTAATGAACTTAAAACGGTTTGGTTTAATCGCTGTTGCTTATGTGTCCTTCTGGTGTGCCGTTGCGCTTGCCGAGGGCACATTTGATTCTACTGTCTCTGATAGTGCACTATCAGGCGGGCAGACGAGTGTGTTTAACTCATCGCGTGATGCATTTGCCAAACCTACGGCGAACTTACCAACCGAAGACCTGCGGGATTTCACATTTGGCAACAAGATTTTCAACACAAAATGGGTCACAGCGCCAGCTTCTGTCGCTTCACTTGATGGCTTGGGGCCTACATTTAACCGCTCATCCTGTTCGGCATGTCATTTCAAGGATGGTCGCGGACGTCCACCTATTGCGGGTGAACTGTATATGAAGTCAATGTTGATGCGGTTAAGCGTGCCCGGTATAGCCGAGGATGGCGGCCCTAAGGGACATGAGATATATGGAACACAGCTCAGTAATAATGCAATTAACGGCGTTCCGGCCGAAGGTTACACCAGAATTACATATGAAGAAATTTCCGGTACCTATGATGATGGAATGACTTATAGATTGCGAAAGCCATCTTATGAATTTGTCGATTTGGGCTATGGTCCGCTGGGTGATGATATTTTGTTTTCCCCGCGCGTTGCGCCTGCGGTGCACGGTATGGGGCTTTTAGAAGCTATCCCCGAGGAGATCATCTTGTCACTGGCCGATGCCAATGATGAAAATGGCGATGGTATTTCAGGGCGTCCGAATATGGTTTGGGATGCTGTGAAAGGCAAACAGGCACTTGGCCGTTTTGGCTGGAAGGCTAATGTCGCAACATTGCGCCAGCAAGATGCCGCGGCTGCGCAAGGTGATGCCGGTGTTACGACTTCATTATTTCCTGAGCAAAATTGTACGCCGGCACAAAAGGAATGTCTGGCGGCGATTGATGGCGGTACGCCGGAAATGTCTGATAAACAGCTTGAAAAAATGACCTTTTACGTCAGTACACTGGCTGTGCCTGCGCGCCGTGATGTGGACGTACAGGACGTTATTGCTGGAGCACGCCTGTTTGAAAAGGCAAGCTGTGTTGCTTGCCATGCTCCGCAATTGCGAACAGGAAAACATGAAGTGGCCGCGCTGTCCGATCAGGATATTCAGCCATTTACCGATTTGCTTTTGCACGATATGGGAGAGGAGTTATCGGATAATCGTCCAGATTATCAGGCCAGCGGCAGTGAATGGCGCACGCCGCCTTTATGGGGGGTAGGGCTTGTTAAAACCGTGAATAAACACAGTTTCTTTTTGCATGATGGTCGCGCCAGAAATCTGGAAGAAGCGGTTCTGTGGCATGGCGGCGAGGCTGCAAAATCCAGAGATATGTTCAAAGCGATGAGCGCGGATGAACGTCAGGCGCTCATTGCATTTTTGAACTCGCTTTAGTTTTTAGAGTTTCGTTGAGATTCTAATGGTATAACGCCGTACTTTACTTTGAAGGCTGGGAAAAAACTTGTTAGTGTCAGTTTGTTTTGTAATGTCGGTATTTTGACTTGTTTTTATTTAAATTGGTTTTTATGGAGTATATGAAAGATGAAAAAGATTATAGCAATGTGCATGGTGATGATTGCGCTTTTGCCTTCTGGGGTGCGTGCGGCGGATACGGGCTGTGATAGCCTGCCTAAATATGACGCTCTTAAGACTGCGCTTACAGAAGCCAGATCACAAAGCAATGGCGGTTTAAATCTTGATATGTGGGGCACTGTTGTTGATCGTGCTGGCCGTGTTTGTGCGGTTGTGTATACGGGCGAACATGCCGGATCACAGTGGCCGGGTAGCCGTTTGATTTCTGCGCAAAAAGCAAACACAGCCAATTCCTTCAGCCTTGATGGTCTGGCTCTTTCAACAGCAAATCTATTTTCTGCCGGGCAGCCTGGCGGCAGCCTTTTTGGCTTGCAGGACAGCAACCCGATTAATGTTAATGTCGCGTATAACGAAGATGGAAGTCTTGAAAATTTTGGCACAAAGAAAGATCCTCTTATTGGTGAATTTATCGGCGGCGTGAACGTATTCGGCGGCGGTCTTGCTTTGTATGATGATGGCGGTCACGTGGTAGGCGGTATCGGTGTCAGCGGTGATACATCATGTGCGGATCATAATATTGCGTGGCGTACACGCCACGCTTTGGCGCTTGATTTTGTGAGTGCGGGTGTGTCTGCGGATAAAAATGACCAGATCATTTTTGATGTTGCTGATGGTGCAAGCGCGGGTGGTTTTGGCCATGCAGCGTGCGGCACGGGTGTGCAGGATGTTGTTGCAACATTGCCTAAAACCCGTGCAGTCGTTACGTCTAAGTAACTGCAGGCAAATCATTACGGGTATGTAATTGCAAATATTATACGAATCGTAACGTAATTCGTTTCGTTATCATAAAGAACCGGTGCATGTGTATGTATAACACGCGCCGGTTTTTTATATTTGATATGCTGTGCGTTAATGTTGATCAGATGTTGAAAAAAAAGATTAAATAATCTTGACTCAGTCCAGATTTTTATCTATTAAAGTATGCAATGAATCAAGATAATATTACATTACTGCAGAAGCATAATCTGAGTGTAACAGCGGCAAGACTCGCCATTCTATGGGCGGTCAGGCAGCACCCGCATTCTGATGCCGATATGATTTTAAAGCAGGCCCGTCAAAAGGCCGGCTCTTTATCAAAGCAAGCTGTGTATGATAATTTACATGCCTTGACGCAAAAGGGGATTATCCGTTCGATACAGCCCATGGGGCATTCGGCGCGATATGAACCCAACGAAGATGATAACCACCATCATATCGTGTGTCGTTCATGTGGTCATACGGCTGATATACATTGTGAAATGGGTAAAGCGCCTTGCCTTGACCCTTCACATACGCACGGATTTGCAATTGATGAAGCCGAAGTGATTTTCTGGGGCTTATGCCCTTCTTGTCAAACCAACCCAGTCAACCAATCTAACCAAACAAAAAAATGAGGATAATGAGATATGAGTGATAAAAAATGTCCGGTCATGACAACAACAGCAGGCGCGCCTGTTCCTGATAATCAAAACTCGCTGACAGCGGGTGAGCATGGTCCGGTGCTTATGCAGGATTACCAGTTGATCGAAAAACTTGCGCATCAAAACCGTGAACGTATTCCAGAGCGCGTTGTTCATGCTAAAGGCTGGGGCGCGCATGGCACTTTGAAAATTACAGGTGATATCTCTAAATATACAAAGGCGAAAGTTCTGCAGCCGGGGGCAGAAACACCGATGCTTCTTCGTTTCTCAACCGTTGCCGGTGAAGCGGGCGCAGCTGATGCCGAGCGCGATGTTCGCGGCTTTGCGTTAAAGTTCTACACCGAGGAAGGGAACTGGGATCTGGTTGGTAATAATACGCCCGTGTTCTTTATTCGCGATCCTTATAAATTCCCGGATTTTATTCATACGCAAAAACGTCACCCGAAAACGAATTTACGTTCTGCGCAAGCAATGTGGGATTTTTGGTCTTTATCGCCGGAAAGTTTACATCAAGTCACAATATTGATGTCTGATCGCGGTCTTCCTGTGTCGCCAATGCACATGAACGGCTATGGTTCACATACGTATTCTTTCTGGAATGATGCAGGCGAGCGTTACTGGGTAAAATTCCACTTCAAAACCAAGCAAGGCCATAAATTCCACACGAATGAGGAGGCGGCTAAAGTTGTTGGTGAGACACGTGAAAGTTATCAAGAAGCTCTATTTGGCGCAATTGAGAATGGCGAGTTCCCGAAATGGACAGTACAGGTTCAAATTATGCCTGAAATGGAT
>JAUILO010000058.1 GCA_030432775.1 Alphaproteobacteria bacterium | reverse complement strand
GAGATGTTAGAAGAAATAGGAACTCAAAAAGCACAGATCATTCAACAGCTTGATACACCCCTGCGTTATGATTTACCGCCCCATCTTTTACACAAGCTTTGGAATGGTGAATTTCGCGGGCAAGAGCAATTCTGGGTCGCAGCCCGTTTTACAGGCAGTGATTGTGATATAAACCTGACCTTCCATGATCCAGCTGAATTCAGCGCATGGCAGTGGGTTGATCTGGAAAACATAATCGATCTGATTGTTCCGTTCAAGCGCGACACCTATAAAGCCGTAATAAGCGCCTTTACAGACGTTATAAAACCATAGCGATAATCCCACCAATGCTCGCTCAATCCTTGTTCAAAGCCTGCTCAATCTTCGCCTTATGGGCAGCTCACCACAGAGATACACACGCAAAGAAAAGACCCGCTCATATATTCGTTCATATGATAACAGGCCTTCTTATTGCTTTATACGCCATAATTTCCAGCTATAAATATGCACAAATTATATGCGAGCGCAGCTTACGGATTTAGCGGTGACCACGCCGGATCAGATGCATCGGCAGGTGTTGCAATTTTACGTTCGTTATAACCGGTTAAATCAATCGTATATAGATTAGCAGTTTTAGAGCTTCTGCTTGTACCCTTTGTTTCCTTGAAATATGCCAGAACACGGCCATTTGGCGACCATGTTGGTCCTTCGACGTGATAACCGGATGTGATCAAGCGCTCGCCATCACCATTAGGACGCACAACACCCACATAAAACTGGCCATTATATAAGCGGGTAAAGGCGATGAGATCCCCGCGCGGTGACCACACAGGCGTTGCATATCGACCTTTACCGAAGGTAATCCGTTGTTGATCGCTGCCATCTGCTTTCATCACATAGAGCTGTTGTGTGCCGCCACGATCAGATTCAAAGACAATATATTTACCATCCGGCGAATATGACGGTGCTGTATCAATACCGGAATGTGTGGTTAATCTTGAAACACGGCGAGTGCGCAGATCCATAACATAGACATCACTATTACCGTTTTGTGACATACTCATGATGACGCGGTTGCCATCTGGCGAAAAGCGCGGCGAGAATGTCATGCCGGGAAAATCACCCAGCACATTCTGCTTACCGGTATTGATATCATAAATGTATACACGCGGACGGTTGTTGTAATAAGCAAGATAAGCAATCTTTTGCTGGTTCGGCGAAAAGCGAGGTGTCAGAACAAGGTCTTTACCATCGGTTAGATAGTAATGATTTGCCCCGTCCTGATCCATAATGGCGAGCCTTTTAATACGTGAGGTCGCAGGACCACTTTCGGCGATATAAACAATACGTGAATCAAAATAACCATCCTCACCAGTCAAACGTTTATATATTTCATCTGAAATGATATGCGTGATACGGCGCCAGTTTTCATTGGTTGTTGTATAAGCCATACCGCTTAGCTGTCTTTCACCGAAGACATCCCACAAACGAAACTCAACACGGGTTTCCCCTTGCGGTGTTGTCGTCACGGTTCCTGTTACGAGTGCTTCGGCATTAATCGCGCGCCAATCGGCAAAGCGCGGCCCGTCCTGATGTATAGACTGTACCGTTTGAATAAAAGCGTTGCTATTCACAGCTTCGAATAATCCGGTTCGCTGCAAATTGGATTTGATAATCTCCGGCATACGCTGCCCTATCGTGTTCTGTGCCGGTGTTTCGGAGTAAAACATTGTAATGGCGATCGGCACTGGTTCGACAACCGCGTCAGTCACAGTCACTTTTAACTGCGCCATAGCAGCATGAAGCGGCACAAGCGCGCAGCAAATTATAATAAGCGTACAGGCAAGACTAGTTCTGATTATATTCATCACTACAACATATTCCTTGGATCAAAAGTTACATCAATGATTTTCCATTGATCATATTTTTCTAACGGTAAATCGAATGGTGTGCAAGACGGACTTCTTACCGCACGAAGTGCTGCGTCTGCTGCGGCTCGGAAAAAGCTATCACCATTATACCGAAAACGGTCTAGTACTTCGGCTTTACGCACCATGCCATCGCGTGTCATGTATAAACGAAGCTCGACGACAAGGTCCTCGGCATAACGCGCACCTGCCATAAGGTTCCAGCACTTACTGATCTGGCGGTTTAAATACCCCACCTCGGTCACTGTCATGGTCTGACCTAACAAGGCATCTGGCGATGGGCCAGTCGTGCCCTTTTTATCTTCTTCGCTTTGCTGGGCTGTTTCTTCCTCTGACATCAAATTCTTTAAGACGGAATCAAACTCCTCCTGCTCCTCTGCGGCTTCTTTATCCGTTTTAGTCTCAATTTTTGGCTTTTTTTCGACTTTTTGAGGCTTTTTTATAGGCGGCGGTGCTTTTGCCGGTGCCGGTTCTTTTTTCGGCACTGTCAAATCAGGCTCCTCGGGCGCACTAAGCTTTGGTGGATTATGTGCCGTAACACGCGGGGCAACGCGAGGCTTATTGGATTGCGCCGTTTGCTCATCTTTTGTCTCCGATGGTTTTTTCTTCGCATTAGACGGCGCGCGATTTGTTTGTGTGACATCACTGATATCTGCCAGCTCCAGCATGACAACTTGCTGTAAAGGCGGCAATTCGGGTTTGAAGTATGGCAAGCCGATAATAATAATTGCAACGATAATGCCATGCATAATAACCGAGCTGAGAAAAGCGCGCCGCGGGCTGAGCAAATCAACGCGAAGGTTCTCATATGGGTTATTTTGTTTTTCTGCAACGACCGCCATTATATTCCCGGCTAGATGATTTGTATTTCACTGATAAAAATGATTGTGACTAGAGTAATATCTTTAAATAAATTCAGTAGTTATTTTCCATCGAGCTGTGTTGATAACAAAGCGACTTTATTAAAACCGGATTGATTTAAACTACCTAAAATCTGGATAACATAACCGTAATCAAGTGACTGGTCGGCTCTAATGAAGATACGTCTGTCCGAATTATCACGGGTCATTGCGGTCAATAAAGAAATAAGACGTTCGCGCTTTACCTCAGTTTCGCCAATAAACAATGTACCGTTCTTAGTAATAGTCAGTTCCAACGGTTTATTATCTTCTGTGGATATGGCCTGTGCTTCTGATTTAGGAAGATCCACCGCGACACCTGAAGTTAAGAGCGGCGCCGTCACCATAAAGACAACAAGCAGCACCAGCATCACATCAACAAAAGGTGTTACGTTGATATCCGACATGGCCTTTGATCCGCGTCTGCGCCCTGAAGCGACACCTGATTTACGGCTTGATGATTGAATTTGTCCGCCCATCTTTGTTACGCCACTTTCTTGGTATGATCTTGAGATTCAAGATGTCTGGCCAAAATCGCTGAAAATTCGCCGACAAAACCATCCAGACGGTCTGCGTAACGATCAAGCGCATTTGTATAAATATTATAGCCAATAACCGCAGGAATAGCGGCCATCAAACCGAGTGCCGTTGCAAATAGTGCCTCGGCAATACCAGGTGCCACAACAGCCAAAGAGGTGTTATTGGTGGCGGCAATGGCAGTAAAACTATTCATCACGCCCCAAACAGTACCAAGCAAACCGATGAAAGGGGCTGTCGAGCCAACACTAGCCAAAAACGTCATGCCGCGCTCCAGCTTATTCATTTCCTTATTGATGGTCATAGCCATCACACGTTCAACACGCTGGCGCAAGCTAGCCTGCATACTTTCCACCTTGGGTACACCGCCGGAAACTCCGTTGTTCCATTCTTCCATACCTGAACAAAATGTAGTTAAAAGAGGGTCTTGCTTCCCTTTCTTAACACGCTGGTATAACTTATCCAAAGGCTCGCCGGACCAAAATGAATCCTCAAAACGCCCTGCGCGTCTATTCAGTTTTTTAAGAGAGCTTCTTTTTTCAAGGATAATCCCCCATGCCCAAATCGAGGCACAAAACAAAATAAGCATCACCGTTTTAACAATGGGGTCAGCCATCAAAAACAGTCCCCACATAGACAAATCGCCGGAAAAGCTATCGCCTAGCGATGTTGCATCTACTGAAATATCAGGCATTAGAATAGTGCTCCTTCATGAACTAAAACATATATATTAAAATCGATTATTCTTTATTCGATGAGCCCGAGTAGTTTGTTACGCATCTCATCGGAAAATTTGGCTGGCCTTATTGTATCAAGCGAAACAGCAACCAAAGTTACATACATTTCAAATACGGCATTATCTTGGCAAAATATAGATTGTTTCATAACAAAGCTGGCGTTTTTCACAGATTCAAGCGTTGTTCGAAGAACAAGCTGATCATCCAGACGCGCCGGCATCATATAATCGGCCTCAAGATGCCTGACAACAAAAGCAATGTTTTCCTGTTTCATTAATGAGCTACTTTCATAACCCATATCACGCAAAAACTCTGTGCGACCGCGTTCGGCATAGCGCAGGTAATTGGCGTAAAACACCACACCACCCGCATCGGTATCTTCGAAATACACCCGAATATTCAACTCGTTTATCATGAAAAATCGTCCTGTTCTTCAAGTATATCCATTTGCAAACTATCTCCCGCTGCATTTGATGGCGATATACCAAGATAGCTATAACCCTTAACGGCAAGCGCACTGCCGCGCGGCGTGCGCTGGACAAAGCCTTGCTGGATCAAATACGGTTCAATCACATCTTCAATCATATCGCGCTGCTCGGATAAGGCTGCCGCCAACGTATCTACGCCAACAGGTCCGCCACCGTAATTTTCAGCAATACATTTAAGATAACGCCTATCCATTAAATCCAGTCCGACCTTATCAACATCCAGACGCTGAAGCGCTGTGTCGGCTTCTTTTGCGCCAATTTTATCAGCATTCAACACTTGTGCAAAATCACGAACACGGCGCGTTAAACGCCCCGCAATTCGCGGCGTACCACGTGAACGGTTGGCAATTTCAAGTGCGCCCTCTTCGGATATTGGCAGCGATAATAAAGCCGCCGAGCGGTTTACAATTTTGGTAAGCTCTTGTGCGGTATAAAACTCAAGCCGCAACGGTATACCAAAGCGATCACGCAAAGGCGTGGTTAAAAGACCGCTTCGTGTTGTTGCGCCAATAAGGGTAAATTGCGGCAATTCTATCTGTACCGATCGCGCAGCTGGCCCTTCGCCGATTATAATATCAAGCTTAAAATCTTCCATTGCCGGATACAGGATTTCTTCCACTGCCGGATTAAGGCGATGAATTTCATCAATAAACAAAACGTCATTTTCTTCGAGATTTGTCAAAATCGCTGCCAAATCACCGGCTTTAGCAATGACAGGGCCGGATGTGGCACGAAAACCCACGCCAAGTTCTTTGGATATAATCTGTGCCAATGTTGTCTTGCCAAGTCCGGGCGGACCAAACAGCAAGACGTGATCCATCGCATCACCACGCGATTTAGACGCCTGAATAAAAACCTTCAAATTATCTTTTAAAGCGGATTGGCCAATAAACTCATCCAGATGCTGCGGACGCAATGAGCGTTCGACATTTTCATCCCCTTCCAGCTTTTGCGCCTCAATTTCCAAATTACGCTCTGCCTCTGTCATGATGAAAGCTCCTTCAGCGCAAGCTTAATAAGGGTCTGTAAATCCTGTGTTGATTCATTATCATTGGCACGCGCCTGACGCACGGCGGTATAGGCATCTGTGCGCCCGTAACCCAAATTTACAAGTGCGGAAACAACATCGTGGTCGATCGACATTGTATCGATAATTTCCGCTGTGTCTGTGGCTGCACCAGCATTATTAGCTGCCGCGCTTGCTGGAATAGAAGACAGAGAAGCGCTGAGTTCGATACTGCCTGCCTTATCCTTAAGCTCGGTTAAAATACGCAGCGCCAGCTTTGGCCCAACGCCATCGGCCTGTGTTAATACCGCTTTATCACCTGAAGCAATCGCAAAACCCAGCTTATCCGTTGGCACGACACTCAATATCGCAAGACCGGCTTTCGCACCGACACCTTGTACGCTAGTAAGCAAACGATACCATTCCTGTTCTGCCTGTTCGGAGAAACCGAATAATGTAATGGAATCTTCACGTACCTGTGTTTCAATTAACAAAGACACCGCATCACCCACTTGCCCGATACGACTTAATGTGCGGTTACTGGCATTCACCTTATAACCAACGCCGTTTACATCGAGTATAAGCGCGTTTTGTGAAACGCTATCAAGTATGCCGGTTAATTTTGCAATCATGATTTGACCTTGTTTATTTGTTTAACCGCGCCCTAGACACGGATTTTCTGATTATATTGCGCGTGATGCGCGTGACATATGGCGATGGCTAGTGCGTCTGATTCATCGGCTGTGACCTTGCCGCTTTTGGGCAGTAAGGTTCTAACCATCATAGCAACCTGATCTTTATCGGCATGACCTGTGCCTACAACCGACTTTTTAATCAAGTTAGCGCCATATTCAAAAACTTCCAGACCATGCCGCGCCGGCGTTACAACACAAACGCCGCGCGCTTGCCCAAGCTTTAATGCTGAAGCCGGGTTTTTATTCACAAAAGTTTCCTCGACAGCCGCCACATCCGGCGTTTGGCGCTGTACAATTTCAGACAAGCGCAGCTCTATTTCCGCAAGCCTTGCATACAATGGTAACTTAGGCTGGGTTTTAATCAGGCCACAAGCAACAAAAATGAGTTGATTATTGATTTGTTCAATCAAGCCCCAACCTGTCTTTTGTAACCCCGGATCAATTCCCAATATGCGCATAAATATTCCTTATGAAGCCAAAAGCTTTTCCATAATTTCATCACTCACATCAAAATTCGTCGTGACCGTTTGCACGTCATCGCTATCTTCCAACGTATCTATCAGCTTCAACAATGAAGATGCCTGTGCCTCATCAATCTCCGAGTTCACATTAGGTTTCCAGGCAAGACCACCTTGCTCTGGTTCACCAAACTTGGTTTCCAATGCGTCACGAACCTCGGAGAAGTCATCAGGTTCGCAGATGATCTCGTAAAACTCTTCATCGTTCTCAACATTCATAGCTCCTGCCTCCACAGCAGCTTCGAACATCGCATCTTCTGTGGCTGTTGCAATCGGGTATGAAATAGAGCCAATACGATCAAACATAAAGCTGACAGAGTTGCTTTCGCCAAGATTACCACCGAATTTTGTAAAGGCCGAGCGCACTTCCGATGCTGTTCTATTCTTATTATCGGTCAGCGCGTCAACAATGACGGCAACGCCACCAGGGCCATAACCTTCATAGCGAATTTCAACGTAATCTTCGCCCTCACCGCCACCGACACCTTTGGCAATCGCAGTCTCGATATTGTTTTTGGGCATACTCTGCCCTCTGGCTGTTGCAATAGCCAGACGCAAACGCGGATTCATATCCGGATCGCCGCCGCCCAGTTTTGACGCTACTGTAATCTCACGTCCTAGTTTGGAAAATAATTTTGCACGCTTTTTGTCCTGCGCACCTTTACGATGTTGAATATTTTTGAATTTGGAATGACCTGCCATAACAACCTTTAAAATGTTTTCTTTATACTTGCGTTATCAGTTAACTCTACGCGTTATAATTGACCGCAAATTCGGACAAAATACGCAACTAACAGCATACTGGGATAACCGCCTATATCGCAAGACCTCTAGCCATTTTATAAACAAATCTTAGTGTTTTATTGCCATCAGGGTATTTTTTGGAAATATTTTAAGCTTCCATCAATCTTCATCTGGCTATACTATAGTATTAGTAACTTCTTATTATAAATGAATATTCTCGATAATTTTCGACTGTTAGTTTGGTTCTGATATGAGCTACAAATTTTACAATATTAGCGTCCTTGTTGTCGAAGACAACGAGCCAATGCTTGAGATTACCAAGTCACTATTGGCAACATTTGGTATTGGACACATTTATGGCGAGAAGAACGGCAAAGACGGCTTTGAAGCTTTTAAAATGATCAACCCAGATATTGTTATTGCCGACTGGATGATGAAGCCGATGGATGGCATATCCCTGACCCGTTTGATCCGCAACGACCCTTCCAGTCCGAACAAATTCATACCAATTATTCTTATGAACGGCTTTAGCGAAAAGCGCCGTGTTATCCAAGCACGTGATGCCGGTGTTACAGAGTTTCTGGTTAAACCATTTAATGCGCGCGAACTATACAAGCGTATCGTTCAAGTTATTGAACGTCCGCGGCAATTTGTACGCGCCCCTGATTTCTTCGGCCCGGACCGCAGACGCGGCAGAGGTCCTACTGCTGCTCCTTATGATGGCCAGTTCCGCCGTGAAAGCGATCTTGCCAACCCGCAAATTATCAAATTAATCAAGGAACGTGAAAAAATCGCGCACGAAAAACTGGCGAAAATACGCGCCGAGACCGGGCTCGGCAAAGGCGATAAATTTGATCTCGCATTCCAAGATACAACAGACGAAGAATAGAGAAAAAAGTATAATTAAAAACCAGCATCACCACAAAAGCTAGACAGAGCAGCCCATATGACACAAGACGATATTGATTTCACAGATAAAGAAGACGATGATGGTATCACCCGCTATTCACAAAAACGATTGCGCAAGGCTGAATTCATAACACCACCAAACAAACTAAAGAAAAAGGTTGGTTCAGGCGGTATTGCTGATGAAATTTTAAACAAGGCACAGGTGCTTTTAGAAAACACAGAGCATGATTTCCTTCCACTTGCCGAACGATACCTGAACCTGATTATGCAGGGAATTGAAACAGCCAGAAAGAATAAAGACCACAAAGATAACGAAGCCGTTATTGCGGGCATTATTTATCCGGCGATGCAGCTTAAAGCCAATGGCGGCATGCTACACTATCCACTCGTTACACAAGTAGCAGAGCGGCTAATCCATTTTCTTGAGGTTATTGAAACACCCGATGATGATGTCATTGAAATCATCACAGCATTTCACACATCTATCCGTGCTGTCGTCATGGGACGCGTGGCCGGCGATGGCGGAAAATACGGTGATGAACTTAAAGAAGCGCTGAATGATGCTTGCTTACGATACTTCAACAAAGACCGCAAAAAAAGAGAAGAATCGCCAGATTACGACGAGAACTTCTAGCGACCTCCTACACGAACAGAACGTCGCATACAACAACAGCAACAGACCGCTATCCAATACCCAGAGTCTGTGACACAAATTTTATTACGCGATATCCCCTGCCAGCACCTATTAACCAGCACCGATAATACGTGCCTAATATATAACAAATTTACTCTGAATTTACGCTTGTTGTAAAACACCGCCGCGGCGAATTGGTGTAATAGTTGTCGCAAGGCCTGTTTTATCATCGGTTTCGATGAACACACCACAAAGTGTGCCCTCGCCATCTGCGGGCGACAATCTGTCAAAGGACATCTTCTTGGCAAAACGGGCAATCGGAACATCTTTTTTCGCACCGACCACACTATCATAATCACCCGTCATACCCGCATCTGTCTGATAGGCACTACCGCCCTTCATAATATGGGTATCAGCGGTTGGAACATGTGTATGCGTTCCGATAACTGCGGAAACCTGACCATCTACAAAATGGCCAAATGCCATTTTCTCACTGGTGGCTTCTGCATGAAAATCGATGAATATCGCGTCGATATTTTTACCAAGCCTGTATTGAGACAGCAATTCCTTTACCGCTGCGAACGGATCATCCAGTGCATCCATAAATAAACGCCCCATGACATTGGCAATCAATATCTTGCGTCCGCTGGCGATCGTATGAATGTAAAATCCGTGGCCTGGCGTGTCTTTGGGATAGTTAATCGGACGAATAAGCTTTTTGTCCTGATCAACCGAAAACACGATATCCTTTTGTGACCAGATATGGTTGCCGGTTGTTATACAATCCACACCCCAGCCATAAAATTCATCCGCAATCTTACGCGTAATGCCGCGGCCATTGGCCGAGTTTTCACCATTTACGATTACAACATCAAGCGAGAATTCGGATTTTAAATCAGCCAGATGTTTATGCAACGCATCACGGCCAGACCGGCCATAAACATCACCGACAAATAAAATTCTCATCTTTAAAAATCTTTCTAATAAAGCTGCAACACGACAATATTAACAACTGGCTTATAAAGCTGGATTAAAAACGATGTGCATTTTGCGGCGTTATGACCCAGTCCAGTTTTTGATCATGTGTTTCTACAGGCAGGTTGAATAGCACGGCTTGCTTTGCAAAGCAAACGCCAACCGATACAATCTGCTTCGCAGACGATAATGCCGATAAAGTCGCATCGTAAAATCCGCCGCCATAACCAATGCGGTAACCTTTGCGGTCAAACGCCAAAAGCGGTACGCATATAATATCCGGTTCTGTCCATTTGGTGTTTTCATCAATACGCGGCTGCATAATGCCATATGGCCCCGCGTCCAAAACTATCTGTGAATCCCATACAGCAAAACGTAATATACGTGAGCCGTCCTGCATCACGGGCAGCGCACATTGTATTCCTTCATCAAGCAGACGATCTATAATCGGCCTAATATCAAATTCATTATCCGCAGGCCAATAAACGGCAACGATCTGATCTTTAGACGGATTGATAGATTTGAAAAAATGCGCACAGGCCATATCAGGATCTTCGTCCGGATCAGACGCATCAATCCTGGCACGATGCAGTTTGGCTTCTTTGCGGAATGTATTTTTATCAACGCTCATAATATCTAACGGCTCATGATTTTATGATCATAAAGAAATAAAGGTGCCGCGACAGCCGTGTACGCATCTATAATCCGCATCTGGCCCTGTAGTACAGGTGGGCACCGTATGCAAAAGCGAAGCGGCAAAACACTAGGCTTAAACAGTGACAGCTCCCGAATGCGAAAGCATCGGCCCGAGGGAAGTATGGCGTATCACGCGCTGCGCAGCGTCTATGATCTATCACCTATTTATGGTTCCGTCCAGTTTTACACAGCGCATGAGACTTTTATTGTGAAACTCTATGAAAAGCTTCAAAACAGGCTACCCAAACGCTTTGCGATCTTTTATAAATATAAGAAGATATTTTTCGCGCCGTATTCATGGCGTGGCTCAGGTAAAATGGAAATCCTTATATGCTTAATCTTGAAGAAGAACCAAAACAGAAAACAGTCGATGCACGCAAGCTTGTAGCCGAGCTGGTTAATAAAAAGGATTACGGACAGGCCGAACCTTTAATTCTTAAAATACTCAGTCACCAGCCGGATAATATCTGGGCACTGACGGCGCTGGGAATCGTATTTCGTTCTACGAAGCGATATGTTGCTGCCGAGGCCTGTTATAGACGCGCGATTATGCTGAACCCTGAAAACCCGGAAGTGTATTCAAACTTTGGTAATTTGCTAGTTGATATGCATAAATATGACGAAGCGCTCAAATATTCAAAAATGGCTGTCGATCTTGAGCCAGACACATATCTGTTTCATAAAAACTATGCCGTTGCATTACGTGAAACAAAACATCATGCTGAATCGCTAGAGCAATATAAATGGTGTCTGGAGCGCAAACCCGATGATCCGGATTTAAACTTCGATATGGCTTATATCTCTTTATTCCTAAGAGATCTTGACACAGCATGGGATTATTTCGAATGGCGTTTCCAGACCAAAAAGCTAAATATTCCTGATAATTTCACACTGCCAAAATGGAATGGGGAGAATATTAAAGATAAAAGACTGCTGGTTTTGGCTGAACAAGGCTTTGGCGATACAATTTTGATGACCCGGTTTTTTGATACAATCAAGGAAGATTGCGAGGACATCACATTTTCCTGTAAACAGCCCCTGCATACACTCTTTGCATACCTTCCGGTGAAACTCATCCCTGAAAATAACATTATGCAGGAGCAGTATGATTACTACATACCGCTTATGAGTTTACCGCGCCTATACAGCAAAGACTGGTTGGAATGGCCGGAGCCCCCTGTAATGAATGTTCCACAGGTATCAAAAGACAAATTCAAATGGATTGGAAAACATGCCGGTGAAAAGCTACGCGTTGGCATTATCTGGTCCGGCAGCGTGACCTATGGCGGCAACGAAAAACGCGCCGTTGACCTTCCGCCGTTTCTGGAATTATCGGCTCGTTTTCCGAACATCCAGTTTTATAGCTTCCAAAAAGGTCCAAGAGAGCAAGATTTTAAAGAGCATGGCATGGGAACAATCATGCCGCTGGGTCATTTATTTGACGACTTCACACAAACAGCGGCTGCACTTGAAGAGATGGACTGTATCGTGATGACCGATAGCGCCGTTGTGCATTTAAGCGGATGTCTTGGTATTCCGGTTATCGATCTATTGCAATTTATGCCCTACTGGCTCTATTTCCCTGAAGAAGACAGAACTCCGCTTTATAAAACAGTGCGGTTTATCAGACAAAAAATATCGGGCGATTGGGATACCGTATTCGGGCATGCCTCCCAAATTCTTGAAACCCTATCAACAGAGCGTGAAGAAAAACCGCTTTCACGAGAGCGCGTTATAAGTGTTATCGATAAGCATCTCAAAAAAATAAAATCATAGAATATAATAACGGACATTCTTATTTATGGCGATAACAGCTGCAGAAGTAAAAGCGCGAATTGATCAGCATATACAAGATCAGGAATATCCAAAGGCAGAACGCCTTCTCTTCCGCCTGTTATCACGCTATCCGGAAGATATAGGCGTATTATCTACACTGGCCAATATTTATCACAATACACAACGCCATATAGCCGCACGTTCATGTTTCGAGCGCGCTCTGCATGCCGAACCAGATAATTTTGGCCTGCTATCCAATTACAGCAATTTGCTGCATGACACAGAAGAAGTTGAAAAATCAATCGAGCTATCAGAAAAAGCCTATGCACTAGCTCCAGATCATTATAGCGTCCGTAAAAATTTGGCCAATAAATACCGCGATAACAAGCAATTCGAACAGGCGCTGGAATTATACCGCACCTGTCTGGAAGAACAGCCCGATGATGTCCGCATGAATTTTGATATCGGGTTTATATCATTATATTTGCGTGACCTTGAGACAGGCTGGGAACATTTCAAACATCGTATGCAACTCACCGAATATAATTTTTCATCCAACTGGGCTATACCGGAATGGGACGGCACAACATCGCTTAAGGACAAACGTCTTGTCGTCATTGCCGAACAGGGCCATGGCGATACGATATTGCTCTCACGTTTTTTACCTTGGGTTATAGAGCAAAGCGCGACTACAGGTTTTGCCTGTGCCCCGTCAATACAGCCGCTTCTTGGCGGTTTGGAGATCACATTTGAAGATAACAGTAATCTTAATCAGGACGAATATGATTTTTATATTCCGATGATGAGCATACCGCCCCTAGTTGAAAAAGACTGGCTGAAATGGCCAAAACCAATCGATTTAACAATACCGCAGCTATCCAAAGACAAATTCAAATGGCTGGATAAACATAGCGGAAATAAATTGAAGATCGGTATTGTCTGGTCGGGCAACCCGGAGTTCAAAAGTAATTTCAAACGTGCAGTTAATCTGGATCGTTTTTTAGATCTAAACGCCAAATATCCGCAAATACAATTTTACAGCTTTCAGAAAGGTGAACCGGAGGCACAGCTCAATACATATGGCTGGGGCACTTTATTTCGTTTCGGACATATGCTGGATCATTTCGGAGATACCGCCGCAGCGCTGGAGCATATGGATCTGGTTATCATGACCGATAGCGCCGTCGTGCATCTTGCCGGTAGCCTTGATGTGCCTCTCATCGATCTTTTGCAATTTGTTCCTTACTGGCTCTATTTCCCCGAACAAAGCACCACCGCTTTATATGACAGCGTTAGATTTATCCGCCAGCCCAAACAGCGCGAATGGGATACCGTATTTCAAAAAACCGATGATATTCTGGCCGCCTTAACACAGGAACATGAAAAGTCACCGTTATCGCGTGATGAAATTCTGTCGATTATCGATAAGAACCTTTAAAATAAAAGCGGTTAATTATTGGTGTTGGTGCAAAGCAGCTCCCTTGAAATTATAATCGATCTGGCCAATACTAGGCGCATACAATAAATAAAAAGATATTTAATGCGATCAGGAAAGAACAGGCTATGAAAACACAAGATTATATTGATAGAGAAAACCGCTACCTTGCACAAAACTATCATCCTTTGCCTGTGATTTTAAATAAAGCCGATGG
>JAUILO010000057.1 GCA_030432775.1 Alphaproteobacteria bacterium | reverse complement strand
AACCGCCTGGAGCCATGCCCGCGCCCTCTGGAAGGACCTGAAGCGCACGCCCGTTTTCTGGAAGAAGCGCAGATAGCGAAGAGCTCTGCGGCCTCAGCCCGTCACCGCCGCTTCCCTTGGCAAGGCGGAACAATACGGTTTCAGCCTGATCATTGGCATGGTGTGCAACAAACAGTGCCGGAATGTTATGCGCAGCACAATATTCATGCATTAACGCATAACGGTCATGCCGTGCGTCTTCCTGAATACGGGCATGATGGATATGGCTGCTATCACGGCGAAGAATATGATGCGACACATTCGGCCAGTCTTTCACCCAGCCGCCAACCTTCTGCGCCTCTTCATAAGATTCGGCGCGCAAAGCATGGTCAACGGTTAACGCGTGAATTTTAATGCCGTTATGACGAAGACCAAGCTGTGACAATAACCAGCACAGCGCCATACTATCCGGCCCACCAGAAAGAGCGATGGCAATTTCCGTTATTTGACCTTCCAATAACTGCGCAATCACAGGAAAAGAAGCAAATTCTTCCAGCTCAACCGGCTCTGTAACAATATCAATTTCAGGCGCAATATTCATAACACGCATTTTATAGCGCGCTTTGTTCAAAAGATAAAGGAAATAAGGAAATTCAAGGCTTACAGACGATTTAAGACTTACAAATAATTTTACACCGGGTAATTTTACACCGGACGCTTACACAAAATACCAGCATATACACGCACATTACAGCATCACAATAGAATGATGTAAAAATAATGGGCATTAGATCTGCTCCGGAAATAACGGAAGCATGTACAGACATAAGACTGCGTATCAAAGAATAGAAGTCTTTAAGGCCCTGCCAAACCGACAGTATCGCGCGTAACCTGCTGGCGCTCAATCAAGGTTTCATCAAGTTCTTCTGCCGGCTCGTTAACCACCGGATCTTCTGCCTCAATTTCAGGAAGTGCATAATCATCAGCCTTAAGCTGTTCCAATAACTCCGGATTTCCAGCAGCCAGATCTTTGGTCGCCTGGACAGCTTCGGCGCGGTAATCCGCATCAGTCACTCATCTATCAATATCGTAAGCTTCCGGATCCACGTAATATGGCTGCCCATCTGTTGCATCAACCACAATCAAACGGCGCTCTGTATAATCATCCGTAATCGCTGGTGCGGCCTCACCTATGTTTTGAATACCGTATTCATATTGGTGGTTACCAACTTCCTGAAGGCTTGTATATTGTGTGTATACACCAGCCTCGACAGAATGCGCAATAAACAGACCTTCACCTTCCGGTCCGCCATCAATTCCTTGTGCGGCAGCTTCACTATCCGACACAAGATCATATTCAACAATTTTGCCGCTCACATCAGATATTAGCGGCATACCAGGATTAGTTGCAACACCAACCCCTAGTGACAAAACACCATCTTCAAGACCAAAAGCAGAAATCTGCCCAGGCGCTTCCGGTGCTTCAATACCTGCCGGAAGCTCTCTTGCCGGAACAATCATATTACGGCGCGCACCAACAAGGCCGTCTGTAAGATCCATTGTGTTCTGAATAGCAGCCTCACGGCTTGCGATTGCCTCTGGGGTATCACCAACAAGCGTTTCAACCGGGTAGGCCAATGTATCGACGCGGTATAAATTATCATCCTCACCGCGTATCCATGTTTCAGAACGCAGGAATGTACCAGTTGTAAAACCTTCAAGAGCCTCTGTTGCGTCCATTTCCTGACCCACAACGCTTTCATCAATATCAAACAGTCCCGAACGCACACTATAAACACCTTCGCCATGATCAACGACCAACGCATTACGGCGATCTATTCCTGTAATATTTCCCGGCATGTCACCAACATGAACAATTGTTCCCGGTGCATCAAGGCTTACGGGCTGGCCAAAATCTGTCAATTCAACAAGTTCGGGCATCAATAATGTATTGCCGCTACGTGTTGAGGAATCAGGTGTATCTGCCTCCGGATCATCAACCGTAAAGACCTCCATTGTATTCAGCGGAAGGCCTTCCATCAACGGACGGATATGACTGAAATATGACTGCTCGACTTTGGCGGTCAATGTGTCTTCTGTGTGTGCTACAGCTTCTTCTCTTAAAGATGCATCACCCATTAAATCTTGCGGAGTATACAAGCGCGGATCAACAACCACGCCAATCGTCGTATCGTTCTGGGATTGTGTTTCTGCAACAATTGTATAGCTGTAATCGCCGCCAGTTGGTGCGCCTTCAATCGTATCTCCGGCTTTAAATTCCTGTCCGATAAGCGCTTCATCCGCGCCATCAATGCCGCGATACACGCCGAAAGTGTCATCATCATATTTTACAATCATCATGCCGTCTTCTACGTGCATGACTGTCATATCGGCACGTGCAACCAATGATGCATCATCAGCAGTGCTGTAATGTACAACATGTCCGGCGCCATTATCATAATCTGTCGCAAGACTTGTCGGACGTCCATATTTATGTATTTCCGGCACGATATGATCTTCGAAAATTGCATCAGGTGTTGTCGCGCCCAAACGGCTATGCGCATCACGTAGCGCTTCGTTATGATCATCAACCAAATCTTCTGCAGAATAACGAACAGGATCTACTGGTGCTGCGCGCACTACGGTTTCACCATCTATTTCTGTTTCATACGTCACCAGAAGTTGCCGGGCATATGTTCCCTCGGGCATTGTTAGTCCTGCAATTTCTTCGCCTTCGCTCACGCGCTGGCCAACCATATCTTCGCTAACACCTTCAAGACCACGTAGAACTGTATAAACACCGGGGGAGCTTTCTATCACAACAAAGCTCAACTCACCTTCAACCTCTTCGCCGCCCTGAACGGCAACAATGCGCCCATCAACCGGTGATGAAAATGCCCCGCCAGCCGTTCCCTGATAAACAGTTCCAAGGGCTCTAACACCACTTTCAGAGACATCGCCAAAATTAGCGAGAGCGCTCATATCCCTCACCCCGTTTATCGGGTGATCCGCAGGCAGTCCAGTTACATCAGGAAGGGCTTCTGTGCCAATAAAATCTACTAAAGCCCCGGAAACATCCATGCCCGTCAAATCGCCAATCCAGCCAACCGTATCAATACCGGCATCCATTATAGATCCTGCCAATTCATCCATTTCAAAGCCGCGCTTCGCCCATGTTGCAAGACCAGCCCCCAATGTTATAGCAATCGGAAGTCCTGCTGCCATAAAGGCCATATTCTTACCAAATGATGCAAGCCCGCCAGGCTGGCTTAATGCCGGAACCAGACTAATGCCAATAGTCGCCGCAGTTGCCATTATACCCCAGCCCATTATATCCGAGCCCGGACTATCAGAACTGGCAAAGTCTGCTACATCATTAAAAACACGGGAAGATGTTGGGCGCACAGCATCCGCAACAAAGGAAGGTTTATAATCGTGGAGCCCTTTGACCCCCCAAGCGACAGGACTTGTCCAAAGCGCTGCTTGACCTATACCAGAAACGACTGTGCCAACAATACCATGCCCCTCAGGGTCATCTGTTGTCACATCACCAATTACTGGCTCGTCTTCTGTTTCTATGTCGTCGTCGGCCATGCCTTAAACACCCTACTTATTCCTTAGTATCACGCTGAAATTGTACCATAAACACATATTAGATGTGCAAATTCTTTATTTTTATTCATGTCATACAGAGACTTACAGCTCTCCATATTGCGTGGTATGCCACCATATTTACCGAAATATGTTTAATATTTATTTAATATGACAAAAATAGATACAATTTTATCTATCGCTGAAACCATTATCAGCAAAGAGATACAAGGACAAAGGATGTTAAAAAACGCCAGAGCAATAAACCAGAGCAATAAACCAGAGCGATAAACCAGAGCGATAAACCAGAGCGATAAACCAGAACCATAGAAGGTGCACAGCTAATTCAACAAACGTAAATTGCAAGACACGGCATCTTAAATACACGGTCATTCCAAACATGGCTATTTTAGACACAGGTTATTTTAAAAGTGGAATGTGTTGCAAGACACGCAGCTGTTAAGACGCACAGCCGATTTTTTCACCTTCTTGACGCGCACGGGTCAGTATAGCAGAAGGCGCTTCTTTATATTGAACGCGAAGCTGGTCAAATGTCAGACATGCATCTTTGGTTTTACCCAAACCAGCCAGCGACATGCCTAATTTAAGAAGGTTATCAGGTCCTTTCGAGCTATCAGGAAACTTTTTATAGCCTTCGGCAAAAAGACGTGCCGCGCGTTCAAAGTTATTACGGACATAATATGTCTCACCCAGCCAGTATTGCGCATTGGCTGTTAAGCGGTGATCCGGATTTTCATTCAAGAAATTCTGAAACGCAGATTCTGCCTTATCGTAATCTTTTACACGCAGGAATGAAAACGCCTGATCGTATAAAATAGTCGGATCATTCACATCTGTGTTTGGCCCCATGCCATTACCAAGAACAGGCTGAGTCGTTTGTACTGCGTCCTCCTGCCCTGCGGGAACTGTCAAAGTTCCAATTCTACCTGTCGGAAAATCCGATGGATTTAATGTACCCGCATCATCCGTATTACCAAGCGTATCTGTAGTCACAGCAGAATGAACACTACCGGGTACTGCATCCGGATTTCTATGGGCATCATTCAAAATTCTTTCGGCCTGATTAATGCGCTCTGCAGAAACAGTATTCGGATCATTCGCAGAATGTGCCAATGGCGCAGTCGAGCCAGAAGCAATAACGCGCGCTTCGACATCTGATAATCTTAATTCCATCTGGGCCAGAATATGATCCATCCCCTTTTGCATTTGGCGCATTTTAAAGTTTAGCTCTTCGATCTGGCCATTCATATTCCGCAGATCAACTTCTAGCTGGGATAAACGCAGTTCTGTATTCGCACTGCTCTGTGCATTCTGATTTTGTCTAGCGATAATATCGGCGCCATTAACTTGCGCGGAATCTCTAAAAATCGCCTGATTAATTGTCTCGAGTTCATTTTCAAGCCTGCGCAAACGATTTTCGGTTTCGCGGTTTTGTGCATAAGCTTTGGAGCTATGGACACTCATCGTCATTAAAGAGCCGGTCAGACACAACGAAAAACACGCAAAGAAGACAGCCGCACGTGGCAGCTGTCTATCTTGCAAAATTTTATGCGGTTTACAACCGGTCATTTAACTATCCTTTAAAGGGATGATAACTATTCGATGACTGTTACACCACGACGGTTTTGAGCCCATGAAGAGGAATCAGAACCAATCACAGCAGGTCTTTCTTTACCGTAGCTGATTGTTGTAATGCGTGATGGAGCAATGCCCAGAGCCAAAAGATAGCTCTTGATTGAGTTTGCACGACGATCACCCAAAGCCAAGTTGTATTCACGTGTACCACGTTCATCAGCATGACCTTCTACAGTGATATTTACATTCGGGTAAAGCTTCAGCCAGTTGGCTTGTCTTTCAAGTGTCAGTTGTGACTCAGAATTCAAGTCGTAACGATCATAACCGAAAAACACGCGGTCCCCCACGTTTACAACTAGGTCTTGCTGAGTACCTGGAATAGGAGCACCAGTCAAAGATTGACCTTCGAGTCCCATGCCATCAAGTGGTCCTGCACTAAGGTCATCACGCTGGTCTACAGTCATATCGCCCATTTCTGGTTCGTCTGTAGCACACGCGCTCAGCGATAGCACAACAAAAAGCATCATTAATATACGAAGATTCATTCTATTTTCTCCTATTGAAAAGTTTAAACTTATAAGTGGCTCTGCATGAATAATGAAAAGTATAAAATATCAAAACCAAATTACGAATCCATCTGTCTTTTGTATTCTGAACAGCAAGCCTATGCAAGTAGTTACGGGTTTTGAGGATAAAAAACCCTTTGAAAACCATTCGTTTACATCACGTATCTGGTTACCATTATTCTTTCATTCTTACAAAGCTTACGATCCCGCCAGAAAACAGCAATAAGACCAAGCCTTATACGTTCCTTTCATCAATAACCTTCGCAAATAAATATGTTTAGATTATGGCAGGGTGATAAAAAACGAAAAAACCTGAGAAAAAGAAAATGCACTTCTCCAAAACAGTGCCCTTACCCTTAGTTCAGCGTCGTATTAATCTGCTGTAATAAAACCACAGCATCATCACAATTCACATGGCTTGGCGCCTGTTCAAGATATTGTATCAATGCCTCCCTGGCCGATTTAGCCGCGCCCGTGCGCGCATATAATACGCCCGCATCAAACAATACCCTGTAATCATCCGGCGCGATTAACCGCATAACTTCCACCACTTCCAGCGCATGTTTATAATCTTCATTTTCAATCAAACGGCTTTTAATGTTGTTTTGCAGCCTGATTAAAATAGCCCTATTGCTGGACGGTTCGAAATAGCTGGCCGATAATTCAGCATCAGGCCCAAGCCTTGATTTAATAAGATGCCGTAAATCCGGTGCTTCCAATATCTTGCAATCATTATACGGGTCAAACAATAAACGTCCGCCCTGCATATCAAGACGCACAATAAAATGCCCCGGTATGGCAAGCCCATAAGCAGTCCACCCCAGTGCTCGCGCTACATGTAAATACAATAAAGACAAAGTAATCGGGATGCCCTTGCGCCTATCGATTACCCGTATGAGATCTGTGTTTTGAATATTATCGTAATCATCAACATCGCCGCAATATCCCTCATCGCGTGCGATAACATCTTTTAACGCTGCCAGTCTTGTTTCAAGCTCGTCATCATAATCAGAACCCAGCAAATATTCGTGTCGATCTTCCACCGAAGATACAAGCTTTGCAAGATGATTGGTGTAACGACCAAGAGAAATACCCGGATGCTGGAGCGCTGATATCTTCAATGCCATATCCGACATATCCAGATCTTCATCCGGCATCTCTCCGTATTTTTTCAGTTCTGATATTATTTTGTCAGAATTATCTTTGGTCATTCGTTCCAGATTACTTCTTCACGAACCGGTTCAATATCGGCAGATCCGGCGGTGTTATCGTTAGCTGCACTGCTACCCTCGCCAACATCCTGCGGCGCAGCTTCATATGTTTCACCCTGACTTGAGACCTGCCCTTCGCCAGCAAACTTAACATAGCTCACCACCTGTTTGACGTTTGATGTATTGCGGGCAACATCAATCACACGATCAAGCTCAGCCTGATTTTGGCCAATACCCATCAGGTAAACAGTCCCGTTAACCGTATCGATAGAGTAATTGATCGACTGCACATTTTTATCGAATGTCAGCGCCGTACGCAGACGCGTTGTGATCCATTGATCTTTCACGTAACCAGATACGCCTTCACTCTCTGCAACTCTAATCTCGTTAATAACCTGCGTAACGCCTTCAACCTGCCACGCAAGCCTTACCGCCTCAACGCGGTCTTCGGGGTTTTGAACAACACCGGTAATTAATGTGCGCCCCTGATTAACCGTCGCATTCAGTTTGGAAAATGTATGTAAGTCGTATTTAAACCACTTATCACTAATCAATGCCTTGATACGAATATCACTCGCCGTACTCTTAAGCCCGCCCTCACGCGCCGCGCCAACCCCCACAGCCGCGCCAGCGCCTGCTACAACGCCAAGAACAGTACAACCAGGTAGCATTAATAAAACTAGCAGATATAGAACATATTTCTTCATGATACTTTTTCCGAAAACTATTAAAACTCCGGCAGGACAACAACCGGAATGAAAGATTACCACCCCCGCAACACAGACAACGAACAAGTAATACGCAGAACAAATCACAAGATATGGTGTGTATATTATGACGCGGCTTGCCAGGCATTGTCCAGATGGCGAATAACAAAAGGAAAACCAACCGCTATAAAATCAAAGCGCATAGACAGCTCATTACACCCTCTATGGCTTGATATATAATAGAGCGCCGCATTTTCAATACGCTTGCGGTTCTTATATGGCAAAGAATGAAGAGCTGTGGATAAATCGGCTCTGGCTTTGACCTCGGCAAAAACAATCATATCTTTGCGTTTGGCAATAATATCAATCTCACCCCTTGGCGTTTGATAACGCATATTTAAAATGCGATATCCATGTAACATTAAATATAAAGCCGCTATAAACTCCGCCCACAGACCGAATAAATACGCTTTGCGTTTAGCGTTTTTGCCTGTGGAATGTGTTTTCATGATTTTCATATTTTAAATGATAACGATTAATAGCCATATATAAAACACTATTATACTGCGTTATTCCTGTTTCATTTTTATCGCCAGATCGTAAATATGCGTTTTGGATACCCCTGTTTTATCAGCAATGATACCGGCCGCAGCTTTCACTTTTTCTGTTTTCAGGCATTCCCGTAACATCTGTTTTATATCATCATCATTATATTCTTTTTCATGTGCGCCTTCATAAACAATAACAACCTCACCTTTGGGATTGCCGTATTCTGCATAATAGGCGATAAGGTCCGATATCGGTCCCCTGCGACTTTCTTCGTAAAGTTTTGTCATCTCGCGCACAACCGCACATTGACGATCCCCCAGTACAGATAGAGCATCAGCCAAACAAGATTGCAGCCGTTTTGCCGATTCAAAAACAATCAATGGCGCACGCACATCTTTCCATTGCTTGAATATCGCTTTACGCTTATCCGGTTTAGGCGGCAAAAAGCCAAGAAAACAAAAATTATCACTAGGCATGCCGGATAATTGAAGCGCAGTAAGCGGCGCATTCGCCCCCGGAAGCGATGTAACAGGCAAACCATCTTCATAACAGCTGCGCACCAACTTATACCCCGGATCAGATACAAGCGGCGTGCCCGCATCACTCACCAACGCGATACGACCGCCATCTTTGATCTTGGCAATAATGCCCGGCCTTTGTTTATCGGCGTTATGATCATTATAACAAAGCATACGTGTCTTTATATCAAAAGCGCTAAGCAGCTTGCCCGTTACCCTTGTATCCTCGCATAATATATAATCCGCCGCGGATAGCACCTCCAGCGCCCGAATTGTAATATCGCGCAAATTGCCAATCGGCGTTGCCACCAAATATAGCCCTGCGGGCAAAGTCTTCGATGAAGCGCTTTGCTCAGTTAATGACAATAGACTGTTTATATTTATGCTTTTCATACTTCCTGCACACAATGAACTATGTTACGAATGCAATTATGATCAGGAATTGGATAAAGACCAGCGCTATTTTTTATAGTCTTGTTATTTTGGCTGTTACCCTTGCTGGATGCCAAACAACAGGATACAGACCCCCATGGAGTGTTCCGGGCAATGTTCAGGTTGCAAAAGAAGCGCCGCGCGATTTATCCAAAACGTCAGGAAATAACGAACCTGTTATTATTCCTCAGCAAGCCTTAATTGGCGATAACGCACCACATGATGTCTATGTGGACGAAGCCTTCCGTGACAATACACACGGCAATACGGCTTATGGCAACGCACAAAAAGCCAATAATGGCTATGTTGATCAAAACGGTTATTACCACACCGGCCCTGCTCCACAAGACCAAATTCAGGGACAAAACGCAGATCAGGCCTATTCGCCCAATACCAGCATGACACAAGCACAAACACAGACCTACCATCAACAGGCAATGATGCAAATACCTGTTACCCAGGTCGCAATTCTGTTGCCACTAAGCGGTGATCATGCCGCGCTGGGTCAAGGCATGTTACAAGCCGCACAGCTCGCGCTATTTGATCTAGGCTATGAACAATTTCAGCTTGTACCGCGCGATACAAAAGGCACCCCCGATGGCGCGCGTATCGCCGCACAAGAAGCCATTAATTCCGGTGCGCAGCTTATTCTAGGTCCGCTGTTTTCTGCATCCGTGAAAGCCGTAAAACCTATCGCCAGACGACACAACGTCAATATCATTACATATTCCACAGACTGGACTTTGGCTGACAACAATACTTTCGTCATGGGCTTCCTGCCATTTGCACAGGTTCAACGTGTAGCCGAATACGCGCATAGCCAAGGTATTAAAAATGTCGGCATTCTGGCACCGAATAACGATTACGGTAATGCGGTGATCGCCGCTTACAACTCGCTGGCATATCGCCGCGGCATTCCATCTGCCACCGTTGTGCGCTTCCCTGTCGGGGAAAGCGACATATCGGCAGTTGTCCGTAGATTCACAGCCTATGATGACAGGGTTGAGGCGCTCAACCAGCTTATACGTCCGCTGGAAACCAGACTAAAACAAAATCCAGGTGATAAAGCCGCGCGCAAAGAACTGGATCAGCTCAAGAAAATGGAAACATGGGGTGACGCCCCTTACGAAGCCGTATTACTGCCTGTTGGCGGTGATATGGCTCGTTCTATCGCAAACTTACTCAGCTATTATGATCTACCGCCACATGCCGTCAAACGCCTTGGCACAGGCCTATGGGATGATGAAGGTCTCGCCACAGAATCCGCGCTGAATGGTGCAATTTATGCTGCAGCGCCAGCGTCAAACCGTACAGAATTCGAACGCAAATACCGAATGAATTATGATGATACACCACCAAGACTTTCAACACTGGCATATGATTCAACTGCCCTGTCCATTGTTCTGGCCAGAAACGGTCTAAAAAATTACGGACAGGTTCGTTATGATCGTGCAGATATCATGAACCCGAACGGCTTTGCCGGCCTTGATGGTATCTTCCGCTTCCGTTCTGACGGCATTATCGAACGCGGCCTTGCATTGCTTGAGTTTAGCGATGGAAAAATACAGGTTCTTGATCAAGCACCATACACATTCCAAAACACATTAAAGGCTCAAAACTAAACAAAACCTCACGACTGAATGAATTCAAAACAAGATCACCTTATACAAGAAGTTTTTCAACTCTCTTGTTTTGGAAATTTTATTTCAGGATGTTTGTTTCTGGGAGATATATTTTAAAGCGTTTGCTTTAGAGCGTCTTCTTTTGCTTTTGAGCCTCTTCTATAGACCCTTTGCATCAAACAATATCGTTTAGCCAACAACTTCGCCAAATTCGCGATCTAAACGTCTGCGCATAGCTTCAAAGATTTTCTGCGGAATATTCACATCACAAGCCTGTTCAAGCCCCTTAAAGCCCGGGAATGTATTTGCCTCACAAATTGTATATCCGGCATCTGTGAACAGCAAATCAACACCAGCCACCTGTATATCTAGTATTTCGGCGGTTTTAATAGCCAGTCTGCGCGCCTCTTCATCCGGCTCAAATGCATGAACAGAACCGCCGGAGCTGTAATTCGCCTTAAACCCGCCTTCTCTGGCACGCCGCTCCATCGCTGCGATCACTTCGCCTTCCACGACGAATAAACGCAGATCACGGCCTTTACTGCGTGAAATAAACTGCTGGAAGATAAGCTGGATGTTCGGATTTGTTTCACCGACAAGTTCCATCAAATCATGGAAGGCCTCGGCGTTTTCAATCAAGAACACACCGCTTCCATTTGAACCGAGCAATGTTTTTACAACAACGGGAAAACCAATTGTGCGCTCGATAAGGTCAATATCGACAGGGAATTTCGCAAGCATTGTTGTTGGTGTAGGAATTTTATTTTCAGCCAATACCTGATGGGTATGAAGCTTATCCGCAACGGTTTCAATTGTACTGGCCGTATTGAAAATTTTAACGCCCAGACGTTCTAGTTGACGGATAATAGATAAAGAGAAGTAACTACGATCAGCATGGTGAAGATAAGGAAAGCAAAAGTCAGGAAGCGCCGTCGGATTTCCATCAATCAAAATAGAATCACGCGCTTCCTCTGTCACAAGCAAATCAAATTGAGAAGGGTTGTACACACGAACATCAATGCCCATCTGCGTACCTTCAGCGACCAGACGTCTTGTCTCAAAGGCCAGATCAGCCGTTGATTCAATGTCTTCGCCGTAAATAATCCATACTTCCATAGTGTCTCACCCGTGATGAGTTACGCGGCACTTTTATCTGTGCTTTTTGATAACGCAGTATAACTTACTAAAACCTCCACTACAAAAGCAAGTTTCACAAACTTTTAAGTAAGGATCAATCATACAACGTTAAGACAGAATTTATGCCAGAACACTGTGCATCGCACAAGTCTTGTTCTATATTTTACACACATAACCCCTGAATCGACCGATCTAACGCCTCGCCATAATGACACTTTGAGATTCTCTGCACAAACTGTAAACGAACCATTTTTCCATCTTGCAGTATGACAAGTTCGTGCTATGAATATGCGTATATAGTTATGCAGAATATAAAACGATACCATATTTCAGGCCTTCTTATTCTCGCCATCATGACCATGCTGGCATCGCCGTTCTGTCAATTTAAATCCGGTAAATCAGGATTTATTGAAATCTGTACAGTTTACGGCATCCAAAAAATTGCTGTTCCGGCCAATGAAAACGGGAGTTTCCTGTTCACTGATGAAAAAGGGGATACAGCGCCACAGAACAACAAGCAATCCGGCCCTGACACATCATGTCCGTTTTGTTTTTCAGCAAGCTGCATTCCTGCAGTTATAGGAGAATCACAAGACGCGCAGAATTACACGCTTCCCAAAACAATACTGGCTAACTTTTACGAACATTCAGCACTTATTCAACATCGCCAGCAAAATCAGCAACCACGTGCGCCCCCACAATTCTCCTAATACCAATCAATTCAAAATTATTTTTATTATTAGGAGACTTCAATGTCACAAAAAACAACACGCCTGACGGCGCGTATGGCCGTCATTATCATCAGTGCGCTTTTATCAAGCACTGCCGTTAAAGCAAACCCGTCACTTGAAATCAGCAATGATACCATGAACGGGCATAGCGAACATGCCCATCATAACCACCACAATCACAGCAGCACGCATGATCACACACACACGCAAGCGCCAATCGGCGTGATGGGTGGGCATATGCATGAAAAAGGCGACTGGATGATATCCTATCGCTACATGCAGATGACCATGCGTGGCAGTCGTGACGGCACAGACAGCATTGATCCATTAACAATCGCAACAACTGTTCCAAACCCGACAGGCGCGCCGCCAACCTTCCGCGTTGTACCAACTGACATGACAATGCAAATGCATATGTTCTCCGGCATGTACGGCTTCACAGACTGGCTCACAGGCATGGTCATGGTCAATTACCTTCAAAAAGATATGGATCATGTCACATTCCAGAACGGCGCCGGCACAACAGTCAAAGGAACCTTCACAACTGAATCAGAAGGTTTCGGGGACACAAAACTTACCGGTCTTGTCCGTCTTTACGAAGATGGCAAACACCATGTGCATATTAACGCCGGAATTAGCCTGCCGACAGGGTCCATCACCGAAGATGACGAAGTGTTACCGCCGCCTGCCGCTGCCGGACTAACCCGCCTGCGTCTGCCATATGCGATGCAGCTCGGAACCGGCACGTATGATTTGCTCCCCGGCATAACATATACAGCCCACCAAAATGAATGGAATTGGGGCGCTCAATATAGCGCTGAAATCCGTTTGGAAAGCGAGAATGACGAAGGCTATGCCTATGGTGATCTTCACAAAATTTCCGCCTGGGCCGGATATGACTGGACAAACTGGTTCAGCACATCTTTACGTGTTACGGCATCTACGCAAGGTAAAATCGATGGTTCTGATGACCAGATAGCCGCGCCTGTACAAACCGCCGATCCTGATAATTATGGCGGTGATATCGTAGAAGCAGGACTGGGGATCGACTTCAAAATTCCGAAAGGTTTTCTGAAAGATCAGCGCATTGCTTTTGAAGGTATCGTACCTGTTTACAGAGACCTGAACGGACCACAGCTTGAAACCGATTTCACCTTTGTGGGCGGATTTCAATATTCGTTCTAAGCACAGAATATAATCCCAACTTAAACTATTAAAAAATCCGGGTCCTAAAACCCGGATTTTCATATTGCATTATCTTTTTTTATTTTCTATAAAGATGCTTCTTATAAATTTTTCTTTCAAAATATGTTGATTTCCCGCAAGACTTCCCTTAAAACGGATCGTATCGTTTAACATTTAAACGATATACTCACTAATATATAACAAGGAATTATAATCATGGCCTCTGCAAACACAGCATTCAAAGCAGCGTTAGATGACAACGAAACCGAAAATCAGAATAGTTCGGAAAATTCTAGCACAAAGCCAGGTCGCCCACGTTCCAAAACGTCTCGGAAATCTATTTTGAATGCCACGCGTCGTTTGCTAACCCATATGCCACTCAGTGAACTTTCAATAGAAGCCATCGCAAAAAAAGCCGGTGTTGGCAAAACAACAATCTACAGATGGTGGCCGAACAAAGCAGCTGTTGCGATGGAAGCATTTCTAGAGCAGCCCGGTGTGCAGAACATTATTCCAACAACAGCAACAGCAGAACAAGCCATAAGCAAACAGCTTGAAAGCCTGATCCGTCAATTGCGC
>JAUILO010000056.1 GCA_030432775.1 Alphaproteobacteria bacterium | reverse complement strand
TTTCTCCACCTCCGCTTATACTCTCAGAAGAAAAAGTCAGACAGATATCGTCATCGGAAAACTCGATCACATCATCTTCTGTTTGCAGAACCGGGAAATACAACGAAAATTTCGTTCCATGTTCAGCGCTGCTTTCCACGGACACTTCCCCTTTGGACTCTTTGACAAAACCGTACACCATACTAAGACCAAGTCCCGTGCCTTTACCAACCTCTTTGGTAGTAAAGAACGGATCAAATACGCGTTCCAGCACTTCTTCCGGAATACCTGTGCCCGTATCAGATACAGTGAGTTTCACATATGTTCCGGCATTCAGATTAAGGGCACGAGCTTCATCCACACCTAACACAACATTATCCGTGGCAATTGTTAATTGTCCACCATCAAGCATCGCATCTCGCGCGTTCACTCCCATATTAATCAGCGCATGTTCAAATTGCCCCGGATCAACATTCACCATGTGAAGATCTTCATTAAATTGCGTTTTAACATCAACAACACCGCCCAGCGAACGCTGCATCAAATCAGACGTATCGGAGATAAGCTGGTTTAAATTCACTGTGACAGGGTTAAGCTTTCTTTGACGGGAAAATATCATAAGCTGCTTCACAAGATCCGCGCCACGGCGTGTTGCCTTTTGGATCGTGCGCAAATTATTTATACAATTCTCAATATCACAGTTAGGATCTTGAAGCATATCAATCACAAGCCTGATATTTCCGAAAGTAATCGTCAACAGATTATTAAAATCATGAGCAATGCCGCCGGTGAGTTTGCCGATAGCTTCCATCTTCTGGGAATATTCCATGAACTTGAGCGATTCATAGCGGCTCTTTTTAAGCTCATAGACCTGACGCGCTTTCACAACAGCAATATGCAACGTATCAGTCGATATATTATCTTTGATCAAATAATCCTGTGCGCCATAACGGATCGCATCAATAGCAATTGACTCGCTACCTTGCCCGGTCAACATTACCACAGGAAACGGACAAAAATCCTTATCTTTATCGAAATACTTACGCAGCACGCTTATGCCATCTGCATCAGGCAACATATAATCGATAAAAACACAATCGATATTGCCTTTATGGCTATCAATAATCGCATATGCTTCTTGCGCGGTACCTGCTTCAAGAACATTAATGTCCTGACCGGGTTTATTGATATATCGTTTTATCAGGTAACGATCACCTTCATTATCATCAACAACCAGTATGTTCATTCACAATTCCCCCAATCGCAAAAACAGAATTATATATTACCACCCTTTTCAACTCAAAGGTGTAGCATAATTAAAATAAAATCGCATGTCTAGAATCGATATTCGTACATACAACTGCAAAATTCTGCACAAGAACACGCCATCAATGACGAAGCATAGAATACATATTCATAGAAACAAAAATGATCGGATTATCACCGATTGCTCTCAGTAAGCCCATAAAGCTAAAAATTATTACTGATTATAACATGACTATATTCGCTGCTCAAGATATTCGCTTAAGCGTTGATATTCTATTTTGATACTTTCGAGGATGGCAGCCTTATCAAGCTGCCCCAGATCTTGTGATTTTTCTGCGCTCAAACATATGGAAGACAGGATCACAGCACCCATATTTGCTGCAGACCCCTTTAACTTATGCGCCGCACGTCGCCACTCTTCCTGATCACCATCTACGCAATATTCTTCCATACAGCGAATTGACTTTCGAATTTCTTTATCAAAAATACAGATCAGCTCATAGCCGAAATGGTTACAATAGCGCTGGAATATCACGAGGGAAACGTCACCCGTGCAGCACAAGCCATTGGTATGGCTAAATCTACGTTCTACAAAAAAATCCCTGACCTTGAAAAATGGCGCTAAGCCCTGTAATCAAGCCGAAAAATCAATATATTTGCCATATATTAGATAATTATTAAGAACCTCTACTGTAAACTGCAGCTATAATAATAATGACACGAAAAGCTATGGCTGAAGACGATAGAGGGATTATAGAAGACCAAATCATCAATGCTTTGATAGAAGGTGATCTATCTGGCGATGAGATTGTTGAACTGCAAACCAACCTTAAAGAGCTTGGCTATTTCTCCGCAAACCCTTTTCCAAATTTTGGACAAATTACAGCAAGATCCACCCTCGACTTTCTAAACGACCATCCCGAACAAGCATTCCTGATCAGTGCCGATATTGCAGGTCAGATGCACAGCTCTGGACTTGGCGTGGAAACACAGGCACTAATACGCAGCACAGCCGCGCAATATATAACCACAGACCAGCGCGAAGCTATCACGCAAAATATAAACACTCTTCTTGCACAGGAAGAAACATGGGATAGTAACCAAATACAACAAATACAAACGAATTTATCACGTCTGGGGTACGAATTTGGCCCTATAGACAGCCGCTATGATCCACAAACCTCAGAAGGTATTACGTCTTATATCCAGGATAATCCGGCAAGTTTTAATACCATCAGCACAACAAGTCTGCGCAAGATTATAAATAGCGGCCAATATGAAGAGCTGCGTGAATTTGCACAGACTCATCCGGATATCATCACAGACCGCATTCAAAACAGCTTGAACGAGATTAATGGGGATTACATTAACGGTGACTGGCAAGATAAAATCGAGCTTCAAACCATGCTTTCTATTGGCGGGTACAGCTCGCCCAACAATATTGACGGCGTTATCGGCGGACAAACCAGAACAGCTATCAATAACTTTGCAGCAGCACATCCCAATACCACCATCCCAGAGCCTCTGCCTGATCCCAACTATGTCGATTACACACCGCCCGAGCCGCTCAAAGAGGCATCGCATTATGTCGGCGGCACAAATGGCCTTGGCATTTCTAACACAGCTATTGAACGCGCATGGGCAGACATTACCGGGGACACACCGCCAATTGGAAGCGTTACACCATCAGGCAGACCCCTCATCGTTCTGGATTTAGGACATGGCGTATCTATTGGTAACAACGAAAATGATGATATAGGTGCTATGTCACGCCATATTGATGATTTATCCGAAGTTGCCTTTATCGATGCCGTTGCCGATGATCTAGCACAGGCGCTATATGAACAAGGCTATGATGTTGCCTTTACCCGCAACCCCGGCGAGTTATTACGTGTTGAAGGACAATATGGCGATACTTTAACCTCGCGTCCGGAATTTGCACATAACCTTGCCGAACAAATCGGCGCAACAAATGTTACATTTATTAGCATGCACGCAAATTCCGCGACCAGCACACGCGCCGATGGCAGCCTGGTTTTTGTGCAGCAAAATAATAACGGTGATTCACTTTCCGCATCATCGGAAAATCTAGGGCAAAGCATCGCGGGTACATATCAACTCGATAGCAGCGAACCGACAGAATTCCGCCAAGCCAATTACAGCGTGCTGCGTAATTTTGAACGAGACATACCATCAACAGCTGATCACACAATGTATTCAGCGACACTCATCGAATTTGGATTTTTATCTAATGCGAGTGACTCCAGAGATCTTGTTCGCATGATGAATGATCCAGATCGCGCCGTAGAACAGCTGGTTCGTGGCATTAATATGCATATACAATTCAAAGATCCTGATCTTGATCTACAGCCAAGGCCAGATGCAAGCGGTCTGAATGGCACGTTTACAAATGCACAAAATGGCGACACCCCGGCTCCGGCAACCGCGCGCGACCCGAACGCGCCACTACCAAATGCACCGCAATCAGATGAACAGCAAAATATCCAACAAAATGACAATCCCGCCGAACGTTCTGATTTTGGCGGTCTCGGCCGGTAAAAATCCTCCTCTTCAGCTTCGCTTCATATTGATATTGCACACACAACAAGAAGCAAATGAACGAGGAAGGCATCCATGGCAAAAGCTCTCAATAAAAAAAGAATTCTTGGCTCTAAAATCGCACTAGCACTAACGATACTAACCGTATCACTATCAAGACAATACTGGCAAGAATCCAGCATCTATCACGAGTTATTCGAAATCATCGGAATCACCCTGATTTCCATCTGCGCGATGGGGCGCATTTATTCAACAGCGTTTTTAGGAGGATTCAAGAACGAAGTACTGATTACGCAAGGCATATATTCGGTTATGCGCAACCCGTTATACTTTTTCACATTAACCGGCATTGTCGGGATTTCACTTTTATCCAACCACATCATTGTTATGATTGCCTTGCCATTATTCTTTGCATTCTTATATACAGGCCTCATTCAAAGGGAAGAACGCTTTCTGGCCAAGGAGTTTGGCGAGCAATTTACAAACTATAAGAAACAGGTTTACGCCCTTATTCCCAATTTCGGCCATTATCAGGCTACACCCTGTATAGAAATAAACCCTAAATACATTACGAAAGCATTTATGGATGCGGTTTGGTGGCTTGCTGCCCTGCCTATTATAGAATTGATTGAATACCTGCAGGACGCAGATATATTACCGGTTTTATTTGTAAGCTAGTTTAATAAGAATTACGCCACAGCTGTGCCGCTATAGTTTCACGGGCAAAGGCTATGATGGCAAATTACTTACATACAGTATTATAACCCGCTTCCTGTTCTATTTGAGGTCTGTTTGACCTGTTCGAGCAAATCATAATTTTGTTGATTGCGGTCTATTGTCTTGCGGAACATACGTGGCCCAACGCCATAAGATAACATCTGGTTATCATCGGTAATCACCTTGCCCTCACTGGCATATTGCGCCAGTTCCTGCGCGTTTAACAAAAATGCATTGGCAAGCTGTTCTTCGGTCAGTGTTCTTTGTATATCACCACGCCCATAACCGGGAATACCGCCTGATAACTTTGCGTCCAGATCAAGACCGCCATCCGCGGATCCCAGCAATATCCCCGTTGTTGATTGCGGATCTATCCAGAGAACAGCATCAGGGAACACGTCCTGAAAAGTTCTGGCAATAGAAGCACCATATTCAACCGAAACAAGATGAAACGGCAGCCATTGTGCGATATAGCCCTGTGCGCTTAATTTTTGTTTGGCCATCACATAAAATTCCTTGGAATAAAGGGCGTTTACGCCTGCGAAATTAGGCGGCATAGGCTCAAGCGTAATCACGTCATATATTTTCCGTGTCCGCCGCATATAGGCACGGCCATCCATAACAATAGAGCGGACGCGCGGGTCTTGTAAAACGGCATTATTGGATTCAAAATGATGCGCCATTTTGAAAATATTTTTATTGATGTCGACCACGTCCAGATTATCCGGGTTTTCCAGTCTCACGGCATTTGCCGTTTGCCCCGTCCCCATACAAATCACCAGAGCCTGTTTTGGCGCATCATGCATAGCCATCGGCAAATGTCCCATCCATTGCATGTAATGCTCGAAATGTTGACCAACATACTCACCGGCCTGCGCTGTGGCCACGAAACCATCAACAATCAGAATTTTGCTTTTGTCCTTGTATTGAACAACTGATGTGGTGACATCCGGTCCCTCATACGATGCCAGAACGGTCGCTTCTCCAAAGCCGTATTTACTCTCCCCCAGAACGCGCATATGCCCTGCGCCGCTTTCAAGACATAATGCAAACGCAAAAGCACAAGGAAGCGCCAGCTTCAAAAACAGAGATTTGGAACATGGAATAATCACAACACCCGCCACCCCGATCAAACCCCCGGCAAGCCATGCTGTTTTGGCAAAACCCAATAAAGGCAGGAATATCCATGCACTGCAAATCGCGCCTACTACACCGGCAAATGCATTCAGCGCATAAAGGCGGCTCCACTCTTTTGGTCTATGCTGGCTTTCCAATATCCACGGCAGCGCCACGCCGATAAACAGAACCGGCAGCCCTATCACATAAGTACATAGCGCATACCACTGCACAAACAGCCACAATGGCATATCCGATTTTGTATCGACGAATAAGTCAACCCGTTCAACAATAGGTGTCGCGATGAGGATCAGAATACCGGATATCAACAAGACCGTACCTATTGACGAGAATATTCTTTTAAATATCGGCACCAGCCATGCGCCAATACCAAGCGCAAGCAATGTCGAAGACAACATAACGGCAAAGGCTTCCGAAGTACTCATAAAGGCGGCTGTCAGAGCGCGAAACCACGCCACTTCCAAAACAAAAGTGATAAAGCCTGTCAACATAACAACAAAAACCGACATGCGAAATGACAGCATATTTGTGCTGTTTATCGCGGCAGATTGATCTGCTTCGCTACCCAGCTCCTGCGCTGGCGATGGATAAAACCACGCAATGAGCGCAACCATAATATTCAGCGCCGCCACACATTGCACAGATCCGCTAACACCCAGTAGCGGAATTAAAACAAACGCCACAATCATAACGCCGCTCGCCGCGCCCAATGTATTCACCGCATATAAATACGCGAGTGAAGTTCTAAACTGTTTGGATAAAAGCCCGATAACAGGCAAACTTGCCCCCAAACATAATGTGGGAACACCAAGTGACAAGGCTATCCCCGTTATATGCGCAAGAGTGGCAAAACGCGGAGAATACGCATAAACCCATGTATCAATATTTTCGACAAAACCAAATAGAAAACCAACATTCAGGCCGGCAAGCCCCACCAGCAATTCTATTACTGCATAAATGCGAAGCGGGCGGCTCACCTTTATATCTTTAAGCGCGCGCCCCATCAACAACGCACCAATACACATACCGCCCATCGTCACAGAGATCGTCAACGCGGTTCCCCATGCCGACACGCCCAGCGCAAGCGAGGATTTCAGTTGCCAGATTGCCTCCCATGATAAGGCTGCAATGCCCGAACACAGAATCAACACATAAAGAGTTACAGACGTGTATTTCATACACCAGACCACTTCAGGCAATACATCACAATAAGGTTCGGACGATCATGACACCGATCAATTTCATCGATATTACGCATTATAATCGCATGGATATCAAGACAAAGCAAAACACAAAAAAGGCGCGAAACATGCCCGCGCCCCTTTTGTTATTTTGTGTAATAAACTTGAATATCCTAGAAGTCCCAATCTTCATCTTCGGTTTCTTCGGCTTTACCCATCACATAAGATGAACCGGAACCAGAGAAGAAATCGTGATTTTCATCGGCATTTGGTGACAAAGCCGCCATAATCGCCGGACTGACATTACAGATCTCTGAGGGGAATAACGGATCAAAGCCTAAATTCATAAGTGCCTTATTGGCATTGTAATGGAGGAACTTACGCACTTCATCTGTCAAACCAACAGCATCATACAGGCTTTCTGTGTATTTCATTTCGTTGTCATACAAATCCATCAATAATGAAACAGCATAGTTTTTCAACTCCATCTGTTCCATCGGCGTTGCTTCTTCGAATGCCTTTTGAAATTTATAACCAATATAGTAACCATGTACCGCTTCATCTTTGATGATCAAACGGATCAAATCAGCCGTATTGGTTAACTTACCGCGGCTGGACCAATGCATTGGCAGGTAAAAACCGGAATAGAACAAGAAACTTTCCAGGAATACGCTGGCAATTTTGCGTTTGAGCGGATCATTGGTTTTATACTCTTTCATGATAAGATCAGATTTACGCTGCATAAATTCATTCTCTTCACTCCAAAGATACGCATCATCCACATCGCGCATAGAACAAAGTGTAGAGAAAATCGAAGAATATGAGCGTGCATGCACCGCTTCCATGAATGCAATATTTGATAACACCGCTTCTTCATGCGGCGTAATCGCATCTTGCATCAAAGTCGGCGCGCCAACCACATTTTGAATTGTATCCAGCAATGTCAGGCCTGTGAACACACGAATTGTCAAACGTTGTTCATCACCGGTTAAAGATCCCCATGATTGCACATCATTTGATAGAGGCACTTTTTCAGGCAACCAGAAATTCGATGTCAAACGGTTCCAGACTTCAAGGTCTTTATCGTCTTCAATACGGTTCCAGTTAATTGCTTTCACGCGGCTGATTTTATCTGCTGCGACATCATTACTGGGGGCGGGTGCTTTTCTTATTTTAATTTCAGCGCTCATAGTGCTTTCCCTTTCTTTATTCCTAAATACTTCGAAACTTCAAATTACAGACTACAAGATACACAGCCTTGAACTTCTGTGCCCTCAAGAGCCATCTGGCGTAACCTGATGTAGTAAATTGTCTTGATACCTTTCTTCCATGCATAAATTTGCGCTTTATTGATATCACGTGTTGTTGCGGTATCAGGGAAGAATAGTGTCAGCGAAAGCCCCTGATCCACGTGCTGTGTTGCCGCAGCATATGTATCAATGATTTTCTCAGGGCCAATTTCATACGCATCCTTATAGTATTCCTGATTGTCATTCGTCATGTAAGCCGCCGGGTAATAGACGCGGCCAATTTTACCTTCTTTACGAATTTCAATTTTCGATACAATCGGGTGAATAGATGAAGTCGAGTTATTGATATAAGAAATCGACCCTGTCGGTGGAACCGCTTGTAAATACGCATTGTAAATACCGTGTTCCATGACAGATTTCTTCAGAGCAACCCAATCTTTTTTCGTTGGGATAGCGATGCCTGCTTCTGCGAAAAGCGCGCGAACTTTAGCCGTTGCCGGTTCCCACTCTTTTTCTGTGTATTTATCAAAATACTCGCCGCTGGCATATTTGGACTTGTCAAAACCGGCAAATGTCTCACCGCGTTCGGTTGCAATCATGTTTGATGCTTTAAGCGCATGATATGTAACGGTATAGAAATACATATTTGTAAAATCAATACCTTCTTCAGAACCATAATGGATACATTCTTTTGCAAGATATCCATGTAGGTTCATTTGTCCCAGACCAATCGCGTGAGAGCGGCTATTACCTTGTGCAATGGATGGTACACAATCAAGGTTACTCATATCCGATACTGCAGTTAGCGAGCGGATCGCAGTTTCAACTGTTTTACCAAAATCGGGTGATTCCATTGCTTTGGCGATATTCATAGAGCCAAGGTTACAAGAGATATCAGAGCCTAAATATTTATAACTTAGGTCCGGATTAAACTCACTTGCATCACTGACCTGTAGAATTTCAGAACAAAGATTGCTCATAGTCACACGGCCATCAATCGGGTTGGCGCGGTTCACAGTATCTTCGAACATAATGTACGGGTAACCTGATTCAAACTGAATCTCGGCCAGAATTTTGAAAAATTCACGTGCCTTGATTTTCTTCTTACGAATACGCGTATCTTCGACCATTTCGTGATATTTCTCTGTGACTGAAATCTCAGAGAACGGAACGCCGTAGACTTTCTGCACATCGTAAGGGGAGAACAAGCACATATCTTCGTTATTCTTGGCCAGCTCGAATGTAATATCCGGTATAACAACGCCCAAAGACAATGTCTTGATACGGATTTTCTCATCGGCATTTTCACGCTTCGTATCCAGGAAACGAAGAATATCAGGGTGGTGCGCTTGTAAATACACAGCACCTGCACCCTGACGAGAACCTAGCTGGTTCGCATATGAGAACGAATCTTCAAGAAGCTTCATCACAGGGATAACGCCAGATGATTGACCTTCAACCTTTTTGATCGGTGCGCCAATTTCACGAACATTAGAAAGCAGCAATGCAACACCGCCACCACGTTTGGATAATTGTAGCGCAGAGTTAATACTGCGACCGATAGATTCCATGTTGTCTTCAATACGTAGAAGGAAACAGGACACAAGTTCCCCGCGCTGTCTTTTACCCGCATTCAGAAATGTTGGTGTTGCTGGCTGGAAACGACCAGAAACAATTTCATCAACAAGGTGACGTGCCATTGCTTCATCACCACGGGCCAAAGTTAGCGCCACCATAACAGCACGATCTTCATAGCGTTCAAGGTAACGCTTACCATCGAATGTTTTCAATGTGTAACCAGTATAATATTTATAAGCCCCCAAGAATGTCGGGAAACGAAATTTCTTGCCGTAAGCATAATCATAAAGGTCACGGATGAAATCAAATTCGTATTGTTCAAGCACGCCGCCTTCGTAATACCCCTGCATTACAAGGTGCCCCAGTTTCTCTTCAAGGTTATGGAAGAACACTGTGTTTTGGTTCACATGTTGCAAGAAATACTGGCGCGCAGCTTTTTTATCGACATCGAACTGGATACGACCTTCTTCATCATAAAGATTAAGCATCGCATTCAAAGCGTGGTAATCAAGCGCAGATTCTTCGGCCTCCTCCTTGGCTTTTTGTGCTTCACGCTCCAAAACCGCAGCTGTACTGGATGGTTTTTTCTTTTGCGTAATTGGCAAACCCATATCTGATTCAACTTTTGAAGTCACTTCTATGTCCCCGTCTTCGTCAAGCTGCCGTTCTGTTTCAAGGAATTCCATAGTTTCTCCACTCCCATTTTAATATTTACAATGTCGTCTGATGTGCCACTCAATTCAAATTTATAAAGAAACGGCACATTACATTTCTTTGAAATTACAGTACCCGCATACGCAAACATATCCCCGAAATTGCGGTTACCCGAGGCAATAACGCCAATCATAAGATCCCTGTGTTCCGGGTTATTCAAGAAACGAATAACCTGTTTTGGAACAGCTTTAGAACCATCATCATCGGCATATGTCGGACAAACCAGAACATAAGGTCTATCTATAACATCCATTGCCTGCTTCATGGAAATTGGAATTCTCTTTGCTTCGATTCCAAGCCTATATACGAGTCTATGCGTATTCAAAGAAGGGCTGGAATAATAAACAAGAAGCGGTTCCATTTTACCTGATCTCTTTCACCTTATAGCGTGGCCAATCCTGCGATTTTATCAGGACGGAAGCCTGACCAATGTTCTTCACCAGCAATCACAATAGGAGCCTGCAGATAGCCCATATCTTTTACTTTGTTGTAAGCCTCTTCGTCTTTTGTAAGATCTACAATCTCATAATCGATCCCTTTACGGTCCATTTCGCGTTTTGTCGCTGTACATTGTATACAAGACGGTGTGCTGTAAATGACTATCATTCTCATACTCTCCTGTTTAACCTATGTCCGAAAATAAAGGACGAACAAGGCGCCTGAGGGATGTCCCCACGGCTATGATGACGTTTAATTTTGATGAATGCTGCTCTTGAACAGAACCAGCGTTTAACACTATATAGGGTATGTTCACCCCGCCGGTCTGTCAATATATAGTGTTATAATTTTATTTTTTTCTGTTCATATTTTGGATAAATCAGTTCAAACACACAACTAAATCCATACAGAGAGCTAATTCTTCTTATGTGGATCTCTTCACCCCATGAAAAACCACATATTGATCGTATAGATAGATTCTCGATTTCTCTCAACATCGATTCAAGATTCTTACCAATCCATCCAGAAACAAAATGCAAATTAAGGCATTTTTTTGGCGTATAAGATTATTTTGAAAACACTATATGTAGATTCCAGATGGATTCAGGGGTCGATTCGCTGCAAATCGAAACAATCGCAATATCGATTCGCTGGATCAATTCGCTTACCGATTCGCAAATTGCGATTCAGAGCTTCTCTTAAATTAATCCACTTTTTTCAAGTGCAGCGATAATGTCTTCGACAATTTGATCCGGTGTCTTACCTTCTGTCTTCACATGAATATCCGGATTTTCCGGCTCTTCATATGGCGCATTTACGCCTGTGAAGTTCGGGATCTCTCCGGCAAGTGCTTTTTGATAAAGCCCTTTGGGGTCACGTTTGATGCATTCAGCAACGGATGTATCAACAAACACCTCTAGGAAAGGAACATCGAAAATCTGGCGCGCCATATCGCGGTCTTGCTTATAAGGAGAGATAAACGAAACCAGTACGATCAAACCGCTATCGGCCATCAACTTGGATACTTCGGAAATCCGGCGGATGTTTTCTACCCTATCCGTTGCCTTAAAGCCCAAATCCTTATTCAAACCATGGCGAACATTATCTCCATCAAGAATGTAGCTATGCTTGCCTGTGCTATACAATTTTTTCTCGAGCAAATTGGCGATGGTGGATTTACCCGAACCGGATAATCCGGTGAACCATAATACAAACGGTTTTTGCGCTTTTTGCTTAGCGCGCAGTTCAGGAGTAACATCAAGCTCCTGCCATACAATATTATTCGCCCGCCGTAGTGCATGTTTTACAACACCCGCGCCCACAGTCTTATATGTCAGGCGGTCAATAATAATAAACGAACCCGTCGCTTTATTATCATGATAATCTTCCAGAAAGACTGGTTTTTGTGTTGTGATATTACACTCTGCTATATCATTCATCTCAAGTGTGTCGGCTGGCTCTTTTTGATAAGAATTCACATCGACTCGATACTTGATATCACTTACCGACATAGATGTTTTGTCATTCACGCTCTGCAGTAAATATTCGCGCGAAGGCATCAATCTCTTTTCATCGAACCAGATAATATGCGCACAGAACTGATCAGCCAGATGACACTGTTCAGCGTCTTTGGCTTTGATAAGAATATCCCCGCGCGACAAATCAATCTCATCATTTAATGTCAGCTCCACCGCGTCCTGTGCCAACGCTTTATCAACGTGGCCATCGGGGGTGATAATATCTTTAACTGTTGATGTCTTGCCAGAAGCCAGCGCTGCGACCTTATCGCCGGCTTTTAAAACGCCGGACGCCATTATGCCGCGATATGATCGGCGATTTAAATCTGGACGACTCACGAGCTGTATCGGCAAGCGCATTGGCGCCTCATATGGAGCGCTATCGACATCTATCTGTTCCAGATATGGCAATAAAGCTGCGCCTTTATACCAGCTCATATGCGCGGAAGGACCAGATATATTTTCGCCATAACGCGCCGATATTGGCATGAACTCAACAGTATCAAAACCAAGATCTTGGGTGACTTTCTTATAATCATCAACGATTGCATCAAAGATATTCTGGTCATAACCAACCAGATCAATCTTATTCACAGCAACGACAATATGTTTGACGCCCAATAAAGAGACAATATAACTATGCCGCTTTGTTTGTGGCAAGACACCCTTACGGGCATCAATTAACAATATCGCCAAATCAACATTTGATGCACCTGTTACCATATTGCGCGTATATTGCTCATGTCCTGGTGCGTCGGCCACAATAAATTTACGCCTCTGTGTTCCAAAGAAACGATAGGCAACATCAATAGTGATACCCTGTTCGCGCTCTGCCTGCAGCCCATCAACAAGCAGCGCCAAATCCATATCTTCTCCGGTCGTACCAAATTGTTTACTGTCCTTTTCTAAAGATAAAACCTGATCATCCATAATTTGCTGGCTGTCTTTTAACAAACGGCCGATCAATGTTGATTTTCCATCATCCACAGAGCCACAGGTTAAAAACCGCAATAAAGACTTATTCCCTGATAACGGAGAAGCCAGAGGTGATGCCGCCGCAACATCCGCATTCTTATCGATGGCTTGCTTTTGTATTTCTGAACTCATTTAGAAATAACCTTCACGTTTTTTCTTTTCCATTGATGCGTTTTCATCAAAATCAATCAAACGACCGCTGCGCTCAGAAGTACGCTCCAGCAAAGTTTCGGTCAATAATTTATCCATAGTATCGGCATCTGATAATATACCGGCAGTGAGCGGGTAACAGCCCAGCGTACGGAAACGAACAGATTTATTCTCTACTGTTTCTCCCTCATCAATCGGCATGCGATCATCATCCACCATAATGTATTGGCCGTTGCGCTCAACAACCGGGCGCTCCTTGGCGAGATATAACGGCACAACATCAATATTTTCACAAGTGATGTAATGCCAGATATCAAGCTCCGTCCAATTTGATATCGGAAAAGCGCGCAAAGATTCACCGTCATGAAGATTTGTATTATAGATCGACCATAATTCAGGACGCTGGTCTTTCGGGTTCCACGCGTGGTTTTTATCGCGGAAGGACATAATCCGCTCTTTGGCGCGTGATTTTTCTTCATCACGCCGCCCGCCGCCAAAGGCCACGTTAAAGCCATATTTATCCAGCGCTTGACGCAAAGCTACGGTCTTCATGTTATGTGTATATTGACTGGATGAATAATCAAACGGATTAATATTATTTTCTACACCATCCTGATTGGTATAAACAAGCATATCCACGCCATCAAGCGCGGCAATCTTCTCGCGGAATTCTATCATTTCCTTGAACTTCCATGTCGTATCGACATGCAAGACCGGAAACGGCAAACCTTCGGGAAATGCTTTGCGCGCCAAATGCAACAGCACCGACGAATCCTTGCCTATTGAATAAAGCATCACAGGCTTTAAATCTGTCGCAGCGGCAATTTCCCAAAAAATATGGATTGCCTCAGCCTCAAGCCTTTTCAAATGGGGTGTCTTTATCTTAAAATCGTCCATCATCACAAGTCTGTACCAGTCAAAGCGCCACATCAATAAAGTGAAAAGCATACAAATGCTTATTTTTTGTAATGGTAGAATGAATACACTATATCCGACAAGCCCATAA
>JAUILO010000055.1 GCA_030432775.1 Alphaproteobacteria bacterium | reverse complement strand
AGCGCGATCTCAGCAGTCTTCACACCAATCTTCTCTAGCAATGCTCGAGGGTAATGAATCAAAACGCTAAAATCTGTAGGGATCACGTCCCCTGCCTGATCCCAGTCCTCAAGCCATGCCAGCGTATATGCACGCCAATAATTAATCTCTGTATATTGATCCAGATCTTCATCAAACAAATAACGGAAGGCCGAGCGGTGCTTACCGGCCAGTGCGTAAGAGCCACCTAATAAAGCGCGATATTCAACACTTTCTTTAATCTCCGGCATCACATCCCCGGCTAGCGTCAAAAAGCCAAGAGCCTCCTGTCCTCTATCATTAGCCAAATTCATTTTAGCCAGCGTCAACAAATCCTGAACCTTGCCTGTATCATCCTTATTGGGAATAGTTGCCATTAAAATGCGCTGGTTTTCCTCAAGCGCTTTTAACCCGCCCAGAACCCAGCGATCAAAATCAAAAATACGCACAATATCTTTTTGCTGTTTTCTTTGCTGGGCTGCTGTATCGCCATAGGATACATTTTGCACCTCTTCACGCATCAAACGTCTGTTTACATCGCGCCTGCGTGATAAAGCCAAACCGCCAGGGCGGCTAACGGTAACACCGGCAGCGGTCACAGAAACATCAAGGTCATCTACATTGGGCTGAATAGCTAAACCAATGAATGAGCGCATCACATCAAAATCAACCTGATCATAAAACATGCCTGAAGTTTCGCCCGCACGTTCCAATGTAACAACATCAAGAACATCACCTACATTCGGGTCTGGTACCTTTAAAACTTTCGTGGCATTCAAAAATTTCCATGTCATAACACCGCCACGCACAGAATCATTCTTTAAAAAAGAACGCTGCACATTTACCGGTGTCGTTTCACGTTGTTTCTCGGTCAGAATAACGCGCCATAATAATCCGCCACCATCACCATAAAATTTAAGCTTGTCATCTTTGGGTAAAAGCATACGGAAGGCCACGCCTCCTTCAACGTCCTGCTTGATAAATTTATTAAAACTAGCTGCGTCGGGTCCTGCGATTTTTGGTGGCACATCGACATTCGGCCGATCCATCACAACCCATAACCAGCCAACCCTTTCAAAAACAGCAAGCCCCACAACTTCGGTTAAAGTCACGCTTAAGATATGCGATGACACATCCGGTGTTTCTCTTTCTAGAATTGTTTTCTGGTCAGCCTGATCTTTCTCATCTTCTGGCTCAGCTTTTGAATTCTGATGTGAGGCATCATCATACGCAGCATCTTCATGTCCCTGCGTGCCATGGACTGCGGCCGTTTCACCACCCTGCTCACCTTCAACTTCCTTGAGCATCGTATTCTCAATCTCACCGACAAGACCAAGCAACTTTTTCACAGCCTCCGGATCGGACGTATCCAGAATTAAATCTCCCGGGTGGGCTTTTTGAACATCGGAATGATCCGTTGCCCCATCATCCGTATCAGCCGTAATATCTGCGGTGGACTTTTCATCAGACCTCTCAGCGGGCTTGTCTACATCATCAGATGATGCGTTCTCAGATGCTGATTTTATCGTCTCCAACTCCTTCGGAGAAGGGCTGTAAATATCAACAACGACTTTGCTGCCTATGCTGAAATTACGATAGGAAACCTTAAGCGGCACATCAATATGCACAACTACTTTACCGTCATTTTGCGAAACACCATCAACACGGATGTTAGACACGTAAGATATCTTTTTGTAATTAGTATCAACAACTTGCACAGGTGCATTGACATCAAAACTAATACGGACTTCGCCTGCATTACTATCAGAAACCTGATAGGATGGCGCCGTATCGAAATCAAAAACAAGACGTAAATAGTCTTTATGAACGCCCGTGCGTATATTGACCGATTGCTGTGCCATTAACGGCGCAGTCAGCAAAAACAAAAAAGCTATTACATATGAAATAAATTTAATCATAGAATTCAAAGTGCCACGCGATAAACCAAAGAACAAGCGATGCTCTTCATATTCTAACATGATTATACGTGTAATCATACCGAACAAGCACAAAGCCTGTAACTCTTCACAGCTACTTCAAGCGATAATGCTTAACGGCCAATTGCATGGCCATCATCACCATGCACAACGACCTCAATTCGGCGCAGCGACACAGGGTCAGCAGCTTTCTGTAATTCCTGCTCCTCAGGGCCAAGTCCTGCATCTAATGCCAGTCTACGAAGTTCTTCCGGCGTTTCCATGACGACACGTCCGCGCACAATGATGCTCTTGGTATAACCGGCGTTCTGTAATATGCCCGCCACCGTTGATGAACGCTGCATCGATAACTCCCACGACACATTACTCTCACTCGGACTGGAATAACCGACAACCTCAACACGGTTTTTAATCCGCGATAGCAATCCAGCCATCGCATATAATTTGCGCCTGCCATCATCGGTAATGTCCGGCTCAACCCCTTCAAAAATCAAGGACGATGGAATAGTAATCAACAAAAAGCGCTTTCTATTTGAAATCGTTACGCCATTTAATCTTTCGTTATCTCTGATCTCGGATTCAAGAAGCGCCTCGACATAAGACAAATTCAGCGCTTTGCTAAAATTGATCTTATCAATATTAATGACATCTTCCTTACCCTTTTCAAGCTTACCGCCCTTATGCTGATTAAACTGGTCATACATTGCCGTTGTAATACCGGCCCAATCTTGCGTCTTTGGTTCAGACATTGAAAAAAGAAGCACAAAGAAGGTCAACATCAACGCCATAACATCGGTAAAAGAGACAAGCCAAAGATATGAAGCTTTGGCTTCTTGATCTTCTTTCTTACGCCTTTTCAGCGATGCATCTCCAGCACCGCCATTACCGTTTGCACTTCCTTTTGAATGCAGGCTTTTATTGAGTGATGACATCAGCACTCACCTCACTTGCCTGTAAACTAGGGTAAAAATAAATATCCAGTGTGTTATGTTTGCCTTTACTCAGCCCCGCACTTAGAAGTGAGTGTGGCAAACCGATCTTCTGAATATTGGTTGCCATCTTGCTCACCCGTGCAAGCTCTTGCGCGATCTCTTGCGGACTATCATTTTGCAGCTCAGCTGGATTGCTATCGATATTATAAATAATATCCATCCGGTAAGATGGTTCATCTTCTGCGCGGTTAATAAGAACAACAAGCGTTGCCAACAAATATTCACCATATTCCGCATTCAATGCCCGTGATCCCAATTGCAACGTCTTGTTAATAGCTGCCTCGAAATCATCCATCGGCACTTGCACATGCAAAATACCATTTTCTTCGCTTACCGTTGGTTTATGCCCTGGAAAACTTGCATTAAACAACGCCTGCATGCGTTCGACAACATTTCCTTCATTGGTGGATTGATCGACATTGTCATTTTCCGAAGATTCAGTACCTTCAAAACCGCCCGTAGCTTCAATACGTGTACCAAAAGCAAAACCGATACTGCTCACGGTTTCACGTATTTTGCCCTCATCCATAGAAGACACGCCGTTCAAAACAATGAAAAATGCGAGCAAAACAATAAACAAAGACAATGAAAGCAGCTGTTCTGATAAACCGTTTGATTCATCTTCTGGCTCTGGCCTTTTTCTTTGTTTATCTCTCATAACCTTCATATCTTTTCGAAAATTTATGATTTAGACAGAAGTAACTGACGAGCAATCTAATCAAAATCGGATAATAGCTTGTCAACATCGGATTGGGACACGCCTTCACCTGGCATTTGCGGGCCATTCAATAGGTCAGCCTCCGAATCTGTGGCAGTGGCATCACCAGCACCTTCCGAACTTGCAGGAATTGCGCCGCCAAGCGCATCCAGAATAACAGCAACCTTGGCTTCGATTTCTTTCAACGTCCCTACGACCTTAGAAATACGTTGTCCCGTAATATCCTGAAAAGAACACGCTTCAAAAATCTTGATCACTTCTGCATCAATCTTGTCAGACACAGCGCCGCCACTTTCACTAACAAAGCCTTGAATAGCTTCACAAGCATCCATTATCGCGCCTGTTGCATCTTCTGTGGAACCGACAACAGCATCAAGCTCGTCTGTTGCCGTTGGAATATGCTTGTCTTTAATATCGCCAACGCCCGAACGCCCAATATCACGGCGCATCTGTTCGATAATTTGTCCCAATTCCTGAATGTCAGAAACAATACCGGCACCTTCATTATCTATGCCGGATATGCTGACCTTACGGACAACAGAGTCTATCATGCGCACAACTTCGTCGCGTTCAAACGGCCCTTCTTGAACCAAACTATCTATATCTAATTTTTCCGGCATATCCCCACCTAACTTTTGCAAACAAATATTGTACACTCAACAGTTGTAACAAAAAATTAACAGACTAGAATTCACCAAGAACACTTGTCATTTTTTGCTTCAATGTCTCTGCGTTAAATGGCTTAACGATATAGTTGTTGACACCAGCTTCTCTTGCAGCAATAACGTTTTCAGTTTTGCTTTCTGCTGTAATCATAATGAAAGGAACACTTTTGCAGTTATCATTACTGCCGCGAATTGTTTTAAGCAGCTCAAGGCCAGTCATAGGCTCCATATTCCAGTCAGAAATAATCAGACCGTAATTTTTTCCCTTTAAAAGCTCCAGTGCCATTGTGCCGTCTGTGGCTTCATCTACATTTTTAAAGCCTAATTGACCCAACAGGTTTTTGATAATACGTAACATCGTCTTATAATCGTCAACGATCAATACATTCATATCCTTATCTACAGACACTTCACTTCTCCTTAAAATTAACTTTACCAACTATATTCATACTGCTCCAGCAGAGCATAAAAAACAAAAACTATAAAATTCTACGTATTGACCTAAAAGACTTAAAGAAAACGCTAGAAAACTTATCCGCCTAGATTACAACGAAAAATCACGTTTTCAAAAGACTATTCTATCTTTTTACGCGCCTCAAAATCAGTTACTGGACAATTGATGGTAACGTGTTGCTTTGTACAAGCATCAAGGTAATTGTTCTGGCTCTCTCTGGATCCATCTGCGCCAGTATGGGCGAGAGCTTACGCTCCGACATCTTCCCCATCACATCAACAAGAACGTCCAAATCAAGTGTGTTAAAAATTCTGGCGGCATCTTTTGCCTTCATACCTTCGTATACCTTTACAAGACTTTCAATGCGCTGATTACTCGCCTCATCCTGCTCTTTCATCATATCGCGCATTTCATCACGTATGGCAGTAAGCTCTCTGACCTTTTGATCCAGTTCTTTTTGCGCAGCGTTCAAAAGCGCCTCTTTCATGGCAAGTTCTTTTTCGCGTTTTTCCAAATTACGACGACGTTCCGCCAGATCTCTGAACAATTCGACATTAGTATCCGAATAATCAAAGCTGTCTTCACTGGCATCTTGCCATTTTTCCATACCCTCACCTGAAGCATCCCCGCCCATTTCATCACCGGACATCTCCGCGTCAGGATCCATATCCATGCTGGCACCTGAGACATCCATCGGATGCTCCATTTCATCCGGCTGCATCTGTGCATGATCTTCGGAGGATTCATGCTGTGCGTATGCGGTATTATACTCTCCAATACCAACCATAAAATCACCCAAACGCACAGCAAAAGCCAACGCAGCAAAAATAAGCAGTAATGGCAAAACGCGCACTCTGGATATTAACCGGCGTATCAATTTCATGACATGCTCCCGGTTTTATTCTTTTCATTGTGGCGTAAGGCGTTATACAAATCCTTTTCAGCCTGACTACTAAATTCTTCATCGCCGCCAAATTCAAGACCACTATCAACCTCACCGCGATCAACATCAATGTCACGAATGCGGAATATACCTTCACTGGTATCACCAATATGCTCGCTCACACTATCATCAATAGTGGAAAACGAAGGTACAGGACTGCGCTCCGGATCTGACGGAACATCACCGCGCTTTTCCAGTAACTTTTCAAGACGAACAGCAAGCTTATCACCATATTCATTCATGAGCTGTAACTCATCTTTTAATCGCACAGCATCATCAATAGCGGCCTGAATATCCTTACCGGTTTCATGGCTGCGTGCACTAAGGGATTGAATGGAACGATCAGCTTTATCAATACTACCCGACAGCTCCTTTACAAGCACCTCAAGGCCATGGCGGCTATCGCGGAAACTTTTCAGATATATAGAAAGACGAGCCGAAAACACCATTGTGCCGACCAACAGCACCAGTATGATGCCATCCAGTACCAAGGGAAATAAGTTATCCATGCTATCCATTATAACTCTTTATTCGTTAAAAATATTTAATGCGCAGAGATATTGCGCTCTAAACATTAATTATTGATTATCAATCATCATCTTCTTTAGGTGGAATATAACGTTCTATCCGCACAGCAATACTATCTTGCTTCTGCCCAACCGGCCCCCTAAACAAAGGAAAATCACCACAACGCAGTTCAAGTTCATCATCAACCGTTGTGTTAAACATCACCTTACTGCCAACTTTCCAGTTAAGCATTTCATCAAGTGATACTGTTTTTTCGCCAAGAACAGCTTGTAATTTTACATCCGTTTTATAAAGCTCTTGCGTCAAGTGGGTTTCCCAAATCGAATCCCGTCCAAATTTTTCCCCCATGAACATCTGCAAAAGCAGCTCACGAATTGGCTCCAGCGTTGCATAAGGAATTAAAATTTCAATACGGCCACCGCGATCCCCCATATCAACACGCAAACGCGCTAATACACTGGCATTTCCGCTTTGTGTAATTGTTGCAAAACGTGGGTTTGTCTCCATACGGTCTAACGAGAAACTAACCGGAGATAGCGGATCAAAGGCGGAAGATAAATCACCCAACGTGACAGAAACCATCCGTTCAACCAGCTTTGTTTCAATTGTAGTATAAGGTCGCCCTTCCACACGAACGGCAGGCGTACCCTTACGTCCTCCAAGCAGCACATCCACAATCGAATAGATCAACGCACTATCAACCGTTAACAAACCATGGTTATCCCACTCTTCGGCTTTGAACACCGAAAGCATCGCAGGCAAAGGAATGGAATTCATATAATCGCCAAAACGCACAGTTGAAACCTGATCAAGGCTAACCTCAACATTGTCAGACGTCAAATTACGCAAAGATGTCGACATCAAGCGTACCAGACGGTCAAACACAATATCCAGCATCGGCAAACGCTCATAATTCACCATAGCCGAATTGATCAACGCCATCACGCCAGAGGTCTCACCGCCGCCAACAGCATCATCATCAAAACCTAACAGACTATCTATTTCGTCCTGATTAAGAACGCGGGCATTATCACCTTCACCGCTATTGCCACCGCCGCCATCAAAAGCAGGCATTTCGTCGCCAGAATCCTCCGCCTCTGATTCATCATCAGAGTCGCCAGCCATGTTTTCCCACTCTTCCATCATGGCTTTTTCTTCTTCGCTCATCTCTTCGACGTCGTCTGCCATTTTACTCCTTGCCTACAGCTTTCTTCTCATAAGCTTCGTTTAAAATTCGATCAACCCGTCACCACCCTTGCATATTTTGGGCCAACAAACAGATTGCCAATAGATTATTGTATCAAAATCTCCTGAAAGAGAACATCTTGAACTTCAACCGGATATGCCGCCGCGTTCACACGAGAGAGCAGCTCCATTTGTAATCTGTAAATCCCTTGTGAACCGCGCAAATCACGAATTCGAAGCTCGCGTAGATACGTCTGAAACTGATCCACCACGCGCGGCATCACGGCTTCAACCATATTTTTATCCTCTTCACTGGCTAGTTCAAGCTGCACACTCAAACGCAAATAACGTGTCTGTCCGTCTTCGGAACTTAAATTCACAATCATATTCGGTATCTGAAGGAAATAAGCGCCGTAATCAGCGCCAGCATCACCATGTTCATCACCACCATGGGCGTCTTTTTTCTTGGATTTTTTGGATTTTTTATCATTATGGGTTGCATCTGCGTGTTCGCCATCAGCGCCCGCCTCGGCATGCTCTTCCATTTCCGCGCCCTTACCCATAAGAGAATCCAGCACACCTGTGAAATAAAGACCGCCACCAACACCAACAAGCAAAAAGAATGGCAACACAAAGAACAGTACAATCTTTTTGGCGCTCATGCCGGATTTACCGCTGCCTTCTTCACCGTCAGCACCTTCAGCGCCCTCAATACCTTCTTCTGTGTTCTCTTCGCCGTCTTCTTCCGACATCTTATTCTCCTGTTACACGATCAGAGTAGCACATACTCCTACCTAACCCGTTAACTTTACACACAATACTAGCAAAATACGCGCCAACTGTTAATGACGCTTTGTATTATTCAAAAGTCTTACACATTTTTATTGAAAATTCGCCCCTAAAACGGCGCAAACAACACATATTAACCATATTTGACGGTAAAGGCGGAAATATTTTCCCCTCACCTGCACAAATGACCGCCGCAAAAACTGCCGTTTTACCCGCTGGTGCACCACAAAAACAACACAAGCCATTGATATTAAGTGATTTTATATATTGGCATCCTTCCTGCAATGATAGGTACGAGGAACCTCATTATTCCTCAAGCAACAGAATACAAAATGAAATGCCTTAAAAGGATAAGACGATATGCCCAATACCATATACACAGGTTTATCACAGCAGATTGCGCTGCAGCACCGTATGGAAATTGTAGCCAACAACATCGCCAACGCGAACACACCAGGTTACCGCGCACAAAATATGGTTTTTGCCGAATACGTTAAAAATCCGGACTCATCAATCGAAACAGATAATGGCAACGACACATCGCTTGTCTCTGATTATGGCCAGTTCCTGAATACCGACCAGGGTCCGATCAGCCAAACCGAAAACCCGCTTGACTTCGCATTAGAAGGCGATGGTTATTTTGGCATCGTCACACAAGATGGCACAAAATACACACGTGGCGGCAGTTTCCGTTTGAACAATTTAGGTGAGCTTGTAAACCCAAGCGGCCTTGCCGTAGCCGGTGAAGGCGGCGGTACGATCACCATCCCAAATGACGCCAAAGAAATTAAAGTCACCAGAGACGGATCGGTTTTTACCGACCAAGGACAAGCCGGAAAACTAATGGTGGTTGAATTTGATAGCCAGCAAGATTTACGTGCTGTCGGTAACGGTCTATACGAAACAGACTCACCCGGCGCACCGGCTGCTGAGACCACAGTGCTGCAAGGAGCATTGGAAGGTTCAAACGTGCAACCCATCATCGAAGTCACACGTATGATGGATGTAATGCGCGCATACCAAAGAACACAGAATTTATTACAAACCGAACACGACCGTGAACGCGGAATGATCCAGCGTTTAACAAGAGCCCAATAGAAAACAGGGCAATATTGAAAGAACAACCAATCGCCAGAAACAAAACTAAACTAAACAAAACTAAACATTAACCAGTAAGACAGACATTTTTTAAGAAAACCTGAGAGGAGAAAACGATGCGTTCGTTAGATATTGGAGCAACAGGAATGCTCGCACAGCAGATGAATGTTGACGTAATTTCAAACAACATCGCCAACATGACCACAACAGGCTATAAACGCCAGCGCGTAGATTTTAAAGACCTGATCTACCAGAACATCGATCGCCCCGGCGCACAATCTTCTGATGTCGGGACAATCCTGCCATCAGGCCTGCAGCTTGGTCTTGGTGTACAAATCAGCTCTGTTTACCGTATCCACGAACAAGGCGCGATGCAGATCACAGAAAATCCGCTTGATCTTGTTATTAACGGCGATGGCTTCTTTCAAGTTCAATTGCCAAATGGCGATACTGCCTACACCCGTTCAGGCGTCTTCCAGCTTAATCAGGATGGCGAACTCGTCACAACAGAAGGTTTCCTCGTAGAACCGAATATTGTTGTGCCAACAGACGCTATATCTGTGGAAATCAACCAAAGCGGTGAAGTTTTCGCCAGCCAGCAGGGTCAGGTCAATCTGACAAATGTTGGACAGCTACAGCTCGCCACTTTCGTAAATCCAGCGGGTCTTGAGGCTGTTGGCGACAACCTGTTCGTCGAAACAGAAGCTTCCGGATCTGCAACAACCGGCAACCCCGCTGAAGATAATTTCGGATCAATCCGTCAGGGCGCTGTTGAAAATTCGAACGTGAATATTGTTGAAGAAATCACAGATCTGATTTCAGCACAGCGTGCTTACGAGATGAACTCGACAGTCATCAGAACAAGCGATGAAATGCTGCAGGAAGTCGGACAACTTAGATAATCATTAAACCAAACACGACATAGGCAAGTGCTGATTTTAAAGGAGAGAAAAATGACCAAACTACTTAAAAGAATAGATGTTCCATTCCGTATCACCGTGTTCTTCATGGTCGTTACGCTGGGCGTATTCTTCCTCTTCTTTGGTGCAAAAGCAGCACTTGCCGCTGATTTAAAATCATCATCCACAATCGCTGGCAGCGTCATTACTGTCGGCGATGTGTTTGACGGCATAGAGCAAGACAAAGCCGACCATATTTTGGGTCCTTCCCCAAAACCAGGCCAGCACATAACATTAAATGCGCGCACCCTTACCCGTATCGCTATGGCAATGGATCTAAAATGGCGGGCTTCGGAAATTACAGACCACATCACACTAAAGCGCGGCGCCACTATCATTGATCAGGATATGATTATCGAAGCCGTCAAAGGATCACTTGGTGAAAAAGGACTGGATGGCAACTTCCGCCTGCAGTTATTTACCGAAAACCCGCAAATGCTTTTATCACCGGAAGTATCAGGAACGATTGAAATCGGTTCACTGGAATACTCACCAACAAACAACATCTTCGAAGCCCATATTTACGCACCATCAGTCAAAGATGCCGTCTCCGAGCTTGTGCTATCAGGAAAAGTACAGCCAATGATTAGCGTTCCGGTTCTAAGCCAGACAGTACGTTACGGCGAAACAATCTCGGCCAATGACATTCACTGGATTGATTTACCCGACCGCGACGTACAACACGACATTGTATTAAGCACAAGCGAGATCATCGGCATGACACCGCGCCGCATGGTGATGGCCGGCAAACCGATACGTGACCGCGATATTGAACTGCCAAAAGTCGTAAAACGTGGCGATAGCGTCATCATCCTTTATGAACTTGGTGCATTAAGCCTGACTGCTGAAGGTAAAGCTCTGGAAGACGGCGCAAAAGACGATGTTATACGCATCGTGAACACATCCAGCCACAGACCAATCGAAGCGTTTGTTGTTGGCGAAGGAACTGTAACTGTATCGCAATAATAAAAATAGTTTAACAACCGATGGAGGTCGGCATGAGTATATTGAACAAAACAACCACTTTAATTCTCGCAGGACTATTCAGCATAAACCTTACCGCTTGTAGCTCTCTTGATCGCCTTGCAAATGTCGGCGAACCGCCGAAAATGGCACCGATTGAAAACCCGCAGCTTCAGGCTGAATACAAGGCAATCAGCATGCCCATGCCTGCACCAAAGGATACACGCAAACAGCCAAACTCTCTTTGGGGCGCCGACAGAACCAGCTTCTTTAAAGATCAGCGCGCCAATGATGTCGGCGACATTCTAACCGTTATGATTGATATTGATGACGAAGCGGAAACAAATAACGAAACCACACGCACCCGCAGCAGCAATGAAGACGCAGCGCTTGATAGCTTTTTGGGTTACGAAGCCTCACTGGGCCGTGTTCTACCCGAAGCCATCGACAACACCAGTCTTATCGGCATGAATTCCGGCTCATCCCATACAGGTGTTGGCGAGATCGAGCGTGACGAAAAAATATCCGTACAACTAGCCGCCATCATTACCCAGATCCTGCCGAACGGCAATCTCGTAGTGCATGGCAAACAAGAAGTATTGGTCAACTTTGAAAAGCGCATCATTGCAATTGACGGCATAGTCAGACCGGAAGACATCTCAACCGAAAACACTGTGTCACATGACCAAATTGCTGAAGCCCGTATTATTTATGGCGGCGAAGGTCAAATGACAGACATGCAGCAGCCAAGATACGGCCAGCAAGTTTACGATATAATCTTCCCGTTCTAATACGGCATATCATTTTCAGCAGCCTCCTTGCTCTATGGCTTTGAAAGAAGCATAAAACAAAGCACAGAATAAGGGGGCCGCGCTCTAGCAACCGACCTCAAACTTACAAGCCCGGCTCCCGCGCCGGGTTTTTCTTTGCCCGCACTTGTTTGAGCAGTTCTAACTTTAATCGTTTCATCTTGAAATAGCTTTCCTTGCGCCGCAACGACTACATTGCATTACACTGCCCTACAACCACCATAAAACCAGATATAAAGAACGAACATCAGGAACAGACATGAAAAAAGCGCCAGTCCCAAAGACGGCGCTTTATCAAAAATTATCAAACAGACATCGTATTCAGACAGGAGCCTTATTCAGACTCATCACGATGTGTTCTTTCCTTACGCTCGTGACGCTCTTGCGCCTCAAGTGTAAGTGTTGCGATAGGACGCGCATCAAGACGCGCTACAGAAATCGGCTCACCGGTTTCTTCGCAATAACCATATTCACCATCATCAATACGCATAATTGCTTCATTGATCTTCTTCACAAGCTTACGTTCTCTATCACGAGTACGAAGCTCAAGCGCATGATCCGTCTCCGCCGACGCACGGTCGGCAAGATCGGGCTTTTGCAGCTCGGTGCCTTGCAAAGTGTTCTGGATTGTTTCTGATGATTCTCTCAAAAGATCTTCACGCCAGAGAATTAATTTAAGGCGGAAATATTCGAGCATGACAGGATTCATAAACTCACCCTTGTCATTAGCAGGATTGTAATCCGGTGGAATTAGTACGGTATCGGCTACTCCCATAGCTTACCCCTTTCAAAATTAACAAATTAAAAGACTGTAGAATATAATCATAAGGATATAAGCACGCAAGACTGAATATTGATTTTATTGATTATATATGTGTGGACTATTAACGCCTAACTAGGCATTGCCATCTGCATTTTGGCAATTTCAACCTGCGCACGCAGATCAATTTCATCAAGTAAGGCTGTCATTTCCGGATCCATAATCCTTTCGCGATGGCGCGCAACTACACTGGCGATATCAATAACATCGCCAACAGTTAACTGACCGGTGAGCAAACCCATTTTAATGCGCTCCAGCTGCTCCAGAATATCATCAGCACGCTCACGCATACGGCGTTTTGCGGCTTTCTGTGTCGGATCTTCCGCGCCTTGAACAGCCAAAAGCGCATCAACACTACCGATAGATTGCGATGGACCGGTTGAACTACCAGCCTGAACGCCACCGGACATCATATCGCGAAAGCTAGAATCACCCGAAGATGTCTTATCTTTCTTCTTAGAACCTGACGTTTGGCCAGTCTGCGACGTCTTATCAATCTTCATATCAGTAAAAACCTCTCTATAATTTCATTATACCTTGTCACCTCCCCCCTCGGTCAAGGACGTTCATAGCTTGAGTTTTCATATGAACAGGAAATTTTTGCCTGCCAAACAGCAATACAGGTCAATTTTTCCATGTAAAACCACATAGATCGCACTGACAATAGCGCGACAAAGCCTTGATATACATAGAAAAACACAGCAATTCATAGTTGGCATGATCTTCGCAACATACTTAGCAGGACAAAGAATCTTTTTAAAAGATAACCAAGGTATAAAGCGATGACTTTGAACAGAAAGACCAAAACAATACTGACCATCATGACAGCTTTCATTATAGCAATGAGCTGCACACAGATGGCACAAGCCAAAACAACACGTATTAAAGATATCGTTGATATCGAAGGCGTGCGTGAGAACCATTTAATTGGTTACGGCTTGGTTGTTGGTCTGAACGGTACCGGTGACACATTAAATAACTCCCCTTTCACAGAGCGCAGCCTTGTTGCCATGCTTGAGCGTATGGGCGTTAATGTAAGAGGCCAGAATCTGAACACGGGCAACATCGCCGCTGTTATGGTGACTGCAACACTTCCACCTTTCACAAATCAAGGTGCGCAGATTGATGTAAACGTATCAGCCCTTGGCGATTCAGAAAGTCTGCTTGGCGGTACGCTTCTTGTTACACCATTGCTTGCTGCGGACGGAAACGTCTATGCAGTTGCGCAAGGCTCGGTAACAATCAACGGTTTTTCTGCCGAAGGTCAATCAGCTACATTCATCCGTAATATCCCGACAGCAGGTATGATCCCGGAAGGCGCGATTATAGAACGCGAAATCCCGTTTGATCTGAATGGTTTTGAAACCGTCAGGCTATCTCTGAAAAACCCTGACTTCACAACATCACGCCGCATTGCCCGCGCTATCAACGGTTTTTTATCAAGAGACATTGCGATAGCTGAAAATTCCGGCAGCGTGCGCCTGAACAAACCAACAGATTTCTCCGGCACAATTGTGGATCTGATCACAGATATTGAACAGCTTCCAATCCAGCCAGACATGGTTGCCCGCGTAATCATCGATGAACGCTCCGGTGTTATCGTTATGGGCGCAGATGTTAGAATCAGCACCGTAGCTATCGCACAAGGCAACCTGACTATCCGTATCAATGAAACACCGCAAGTATCACAGGCCAATCCGTTCTCACCACTTGGCGAAACACAAATTGTA